>NZ_JBUDSW010000251.1:0-5209 GCF_054921475.1 Desulfobaculum sp.
CCGCCGAGGAAGCCGCCACGGCGAAGCCTGAGGCCGAAGACGCCGCCCCCGCGCAGACCGAAGAAGCCCCGGCGCAGGACGCCGCAGCCACTCCGGCCGCGCCTGCCGCTCCGGCGCAGTCCGCCCCCGCGCAGACTGAGGCCGCTCCCGTTGCCACCCAGCAGCCCGCGCAGGTTGCCGAAGCGCGCCAGCGTGTGGAAATTGTGGCGAAGGACGTGTGCTGGCTGCTGGCCAAAGTGGACGGCGGCGAGGAAAACGGCGGCGTGACCGTGGACGTGACCCTGCGCCCCGGCCAGCAGAAGCTGCTCCGTTTTGCCGAGAACATGACCGTAAAGCTGGGCAACGCCGGTGGCGTTACCGTGACGCTCAACGGCGCTCCCTACGACTTTAAGGGCGAACCCGGACAGGTTCGCACCCTTCGCTTTACGGCGGAATAACAGCGGGTCGCCCTGCCAATGCAGGATTTTTCGGACAAAGCCATCATCCTGCGGGTAGGGCGCTTTCGCGAGGCGGACCTATGGCTGCGGATGTTTACCCCCCAGCATGGCCTGCTGACCGCGTTCGCATTTGGAGGCAGCCGGAGCCGGAAACGGTTTCTTGGCTGCCTCGATCCGTTCAATCTGGTTCATTTTGGATTTTCCCGCAGCCGCAGTGGCACGTATCTTTCCCTGACGGAAGGCACACTGCTTGACGGCCACCGCGGTCTGCGCAATGCTCCGGCCCGTCTTGGCCCCGCAGCCAACTGCATGAAGTTCTTCGAGGCCGTGCATGTGGAACCGGAAACGTCCGCCGCAGGCTTTTCCCTGCTTCGCGATACGCTCGACGCCATTGAGCACTGCGAAACGCTTTCCCCCATCTTTCCCATACTTTTCCGGTTGCGCGTGGCCTTTGAGCAGGGGTACGGTCCCTGTCTCGGCACTTGCTCTCAGTGCGGAAAAGACTTAAAGACTTCGGTTGCCCCTTCGCTTTTGGTGGAAGCTGGCTGCATGATCTGCGAGGACTGCTCTCCCGGATCGGGCCGCCGCATTGCCATGAGCCGGGGGGCTGTGGCCGTTCTGGAACAGGTCCGCACCGAAGCGCCACTGACGTGGTGCTCCCTGTCGCCGCAGGGCGTGGACCGCAGAAGCCTGTACGATGCGGCGGACAGCTTTGTCCGCTGGCACCTTGGGCTGAAGTGGGAAGACGGCCGCTTCCTCAGAATATGAGAACAGACGATTTCTCCGGGCCTTATGCCCGGTTTATGTAAAGAAGGAGAAGATATGCATTTCCAGGATGTTATCTTGACCCTGCAGCAATTCTGGTCCGAACGTGGCTGCGCCATCCAGCAGCCGTGCGACGTTGAGACCGGCGCCGGAACGTTTAACCCGGCGACCTTTCTGCGGGCCATTGGTCCCGAGCCTTGGCGCGTTGCCTATGTAGAGCCATCGCGTCGACCCACGGACGGCCGCTACGGCGAGAACCCCAACCGCCTTCAGCTGTTCTACCAGTTTCAGGTGCTGCTGAAGCCGTCCCCCGACGACGTGCAGGAGATGTATCTCGACAGCCTGCGCGCCCTTGGCATCGACCCGGCAGAGCATGACATCCGCTTTGTGGAGGATAACTGGGAGTCCCCGACGCTTGGCGCGTGGGGCCTTGGCTGGGAAGTTTGGCTGAACGGCATGGAAATTTCCCAGTTTACCTACTTCCAGCAGGTTGGCGGCATCGACATGGACCCCGTCAGCGTGGAGCTGACCTACGGCCTTGAGCGCATCTGCATGTACCTGCAGGAAAAAGAGTCCGTGTACGAACTCTCCTGGAATGACCATATCACCTACGGCGATGTTCACCATCAGGGCGAAGTGGAGCACTCCCGCTACAACTTCGACCTTTCCGACCCCGACATGCTGCTGAAGCTGTTCGGCATGTACGAGGCCGAGTGTCTGCGTCTGTGCGAGGCCGGCCAGCCTTGGCCCGCCTACGACTACTGCATGAAGTGCTCGCATACGTTCAACATGCTGGACGCGCGGGGCGCCATCTCCATCACGGAGCGGACGTCCTACATCGGCCGCGTGCGCAACGTTGCCTCCCGGGTTGCCCATCTGTATGCCGCCCAGCGTGAAGAGCTGGGTTATCCCATGCTCGCCAAGTAAGTCGGAAAGAGGAAGGTTCCCATGTCCCGATTTGTCCTTGAGATAGGAACGGAAGAAATTCCCGCACGTTTTTTCCCCCGGCTTCACGAAGAGCTCGGCGAGCTGGTGCACACCGCCCTTGCCGAAGCCAAAGTGGACCATGGGGAAGTAAAGACCTTCGCCACGCCCCGCCGTATCGTCCTCTGCATTGAGGACGTCTGCGCCCAGCAGCGCAGGGAAGAGGAGCTTGTTACCGGACCGCCGAAGCGCATTGCCTACGGCGAGGACGGCGAGCCCACCAAGGCCGGACTCGGCTTTGCCAAGACGCAGGGCGTCAGCATCGAGGATTGCTACATCCTCGAAACCGAGAAGGGCGAATATCTGGCCGTTCGTAAAATGACCGGCGGCAACCGCACTGCGGACCTGCTGCCCGCCATCTGCGAAAAGGCCGTCGCGTCCTTGCAGTTCCCGAAGAAGATGCGCTGGGGCGCCCGCGAGTTCGGCTTTGGCCGCCCCATCCACTGGTTTGTGGCGCTCCTTGACGATCAGGTGATTCCCTTCACCATCGCGGACGTCACCTCCGGCCGGTCCACGCGCGGTCACCGCGTTATGGGTCACGGCCCCTTCGAGATTGCCGACGCATCACAATATTTCGACGTCATCCGCGACAAGTGCCAAGTGGTGCTGGACGCGGATGAACGGAAGGCTCTCATTCGCGCCGAAGGCGACCGCCTTGCCACCAGTGTTGGTGGCTCTGTGGTTTGGAATGATGATCTGTTGGACGAGGTCTGCGGCCTTGTCGAACATCCGGTTGTTATACTGGGTGATTTCGATACCTCGTTCCTCGACGTTCCCCGCGAGGTTTTGCTCTCCAGCATGGAAGGTCATCAGAAAAGCTTTGGCGTGGAGGCCTCGGACGGTTCGCTGCTGCCGCACTTCATCCCCGTACTGAACATTGAACCCAAGGACCCTGCGTTGGTCAAAAAGGGCTGGGAGCGCGTTCTGCGTGCCCGCCTCGAAGACGCACGCTTCTTCTGGAAGGCTGACCTCGAGACCGAAGCCGACACCTGGCTTGGCAAGCTCGACAACGTCATCTTCCTCGGTCCCCTTGGGAGCATGGGCGACAAGACGCGCCGTTTGGAGCGTCTGTGTGGATGGCTGGCGAAACAGACCGATCCCTCCATGGAAAAGGACATTGCACGCGCAGGACGTCTGTCAAAGGCGGACCTCGTTTCCGACATGGTTGGTGAGTTCGACGAACTGCAGGGCATCATGGGCGGCATTTATGCCGCAAAGCACGGCGAATCGGAAGCCGTGGCCAAAGCCCTGTACGAACAGTACCTTCCTGCCGGTCCCGACAGCCCCGTCCCATCCTCACTGAGCGGTGCGCTCCTGTCCATGGCTGACAAGGCGGACACCCTGGCAGGCTGCTTTGGCCTGAACAAGGTGCCCACCGGTGCGAACGACACGTACGCTCTCCGTCGCGCGGCCCTCGGCATCTGCCGAATCGCGCTGGAGCACAACCTGCGTATTGACCTCGACGCGTTCCTGCGTCAGGCGCAGGAAGGCTATGGCGACATCAATTGGAAGCTCTCGCACGACGAGGCTTTCGACAAGATGAAGGCGTTTTTCGCCAATCGACTGAAGGCATACTTCCAGGGCAAGGGCTATGAGACCCTCGTTGTGGAATCCGCGCTTGGCGCTGGCTTCTCGGACCTGTGGGCTGCTGCTGCCCGTGTGGACGCCCTGTCCACCTTCAGCAAGGCCGACGACTTCGAGCAGGCCGTGCTGACCTTTAAGCGTGCCGCCAATATCATCGTTAAGCAGGGCAGCAAGGGCGATGTCGCCCTCACCGGAGACTACTCCGAGGACCTGCTTGTCGAGGACGCCGAAAAGGCACTGGCAGCACGCCTGAAGGAAATTGCGCCCAAGTGGGAAGAGCTGTGGGGCAAGGACGACTTTGCCAGCCTCATGGGTCTGCTGCGCGACCTGCGCCCCGATGTGGACGCCTTCTTCGACAACGTTATGGTCATGTGCAAAGAAGACGACCTGCGCACCAACAGGCTCAACCTGCTGACCGCGCTCGTTTCGCGCCTTGGACTGCTGGCGGACTTTTCCGCACTGCAAGTCTAGTTGACAGTTGGAATGCCGGAGCGCCCCGGGCTGGCGCGCCAGAGTTCTCCCCAATCTCCCCGCCGTTATGAGCAAAGACGGCAGGCCAAGGGCAGGGCAAAGGCGACATATGCACCGGATTTTCGCTCCGCAGAGGAGACGGGATTGGACGTAGGCGTTGCGAATTCCCTTGACAAAGGGTACGCTACCGTTTATTGCACCAATCTCCTTGAACGCAAGAACCGCAAGATAATGTAGAAATATAAGTTTTCTCAGGAGGAAGAACCTTGGCTAATCACAAATCCGCCATTAAGAGGCACCGTCAGAGCCTGAAGCGCAACGCCCGCAACCGCACCGTCAAGACCCGTATCAAGAACGTGGTCAAGGCAGTTCGCCAGGCTGTGGAAAGCAACGACAAAGAGCAGGCTCAGTCCGCTCTGAAGTCCGCCACTGTCCTGCTGGACAAGGCCGCTTCCAAGAAGGTCCTGCACGCGCGCACCGCCGCCCGCAAGATCTCCCGCCTCTCCCTGGCCGTCAACAAGCTCGCCTAGAGCCTACTGACGAGTCAGAAATACGACCCGATACCCGCCGCGCTCTGCGCGGCGGGTTTTTGTCGTTTCCCCAGCCCCTTCCTTCTTTCCTTCCTCCAAATTCATCTCCCCGCTCTTGACAAAATATGTTTCGTCAGGCGGACTAGCCTGTTAGGGCGATTGGTTTGCCGTGGCGCAATGCTTTTTGTGGTGACGCATAGCGTGCGCCCGTGGCAGACGTCGGGGTGACGCCATACGTGTATTCCCTTCGGGGACTTAAGGATTCCATCCTTAAGAATCCGATATTTGGGGAAAGGCGTGTTGGGGGCGCGGCGGGTGGCTGGTTAGGAGAAGGGGCAGGGTTTGCCCATGTTCTTGCCCTAGGCCCGTACCCACCCTAAGAGTGGGATTCTTAAGCAATCGTATTGGCAATCAAGCGTTAAGTGCAGGATCCCAAGG
>NZ_JBUDSW010000252.1:0-5208 GCF_054921475.1 Desulfobaculum sp.
CGGGCTGGCCGAGCATCCGGGCAATATTCATTCTGCCGTCGGCCTCGCGGACAAGGTCCGCCGTTGGGGCCTCCAGCGTTACGGCGTCCACGGCAACGCCAAAGGGCGCGGTGGTCAAGGACAGTCCATCCACGGCAAAGCGTTTGAGTCCGGCGACCTTCTTGCCGGAAGCGCCATCGCGCAGCACCACGTCCGACACGCGCACAGCGCCGTCATAGCGCACGCCGGGCGCAGCATCGCCGCTGAGGCCCCACGCACCGGACACATCAACCCGCCCCTGCGCAAGGTCGCCGTCCATCACATCACGCAGATAGCCGCCAAGGGGCTCAAGCGTCACACCCGCAAGGTCCACTTTGCCGGAAAGGTCCAGCGGTGCGAGGGTGCCTTTGCCGGTGAGATTCACCCGGCCTTCACGCCACGTGGTGGCGGCAAAGGCCACCTCCACAGGCTCTTCAACATGTGAGGACGCGCCGCGCACGGTGATGTCCATGCCGGACACCGTGACCTCCACGGCCTCCGCCGGGGCGGTGTCGTGCAGGTGTACTGCGCCGTCCTCCAGCGCCACACGGTCAATGCCCACCGTCCACGGCGTGGTTGCCGTCTGCTGGGTTTGCGGCGCGGATGGCTGTGTGGCGGAAGAAGCCGCGTCGTCGCGGGCCTCATCCTCTGCGCCAGCATCCCTGACAGAGGCGGCGCCCTCCTGCGGCGGGGCCCCGGCGCTCAGCAGGCGCTGCACCTCCAGTCCATCGGCGTCGCGGCGAAGATACGTTTCAAGCCCCTTCACCGTCACATCCGAAACATGCACATCGCGCCGGGCAACATCCACACTGGTGCCGGTAACGGTGAGTTCCGGCAGGGACACCAGCGGCTCGCCGCTTTCAGGCACGCTCAGCGCCAGAGTGCGCACCGACGTTGCCACCTCGCTCAGCGTCAGGTGGTCTGGGTTGCCGTCCCCTGCCCACGCAAGGGACACATCAACCACGCCGGACGCCACATCCACAGGCGCGGCGTCCGCATACAGCGGGGCATAGGTGGTCACGTCCAGCCCGCGCAGGGTCAACGTCCCGTTGTGCGCAAGGCTGGCCGGGGTCATGGTTCCCGCGATGTCGAGGCGCTCGCCGTCCTCCGGGCCGCAGGTCACGCTGAATGTGGCCTCATGGTCCGGCGCGGTGTCCACGTCCGCAATATCAATCCCAAGGGGACCAATCGTCTTGGCAAAGCCGCCAAGGGCGTGGTCCGTGTAGCGTATGGACGCCCCGGACAGAAGCAGCCGCGTCAACTGAATGCGCAGGGGCAAATCAAGGGACGCCGCGGGGGCCGCGCTTTCGGCCTCATCATCTAAAGTCTCTTCCGCCACAGCGGCGTCCGCCACCGGAGCAGGAGCCGCCGGAGCTTCGGCGTCCTCGTTGACGTCTACCTCCACGCTGGGCTCTGCAGTGCCGTCTGCTCCCGCAGGCGTGGCCGAGGTCTTGTCATCTGCGGAGGCTTCGGGCGCGGGAGCCTCGGACGGAGTAACGGCCTCTGCACTCGCCTCATCGGGCGAGGGGACAGACGGCTCCACGGCGGCGCGCTGCTGCGCGGGTTCCGCCGGGGCGTCAACAGACGCCGCACCGGGCAGCCAGTCCTGCGCTTCCAGCGTTCCATCCGCGCGGCGCACCACGTCCGCCCGCAGCCCCGTGAGGGAGCATGCGCCAAAGGCCAAAAGCTCACGCTGGGGGTTAAATTCATCCAGCCGCACGCGCAGCGCGTCCAGCCCCAGCACCTCGCGCGGGGACGCCGACGCCGTGTCCCCTTCGGGGAACACAAGGGAGACGTCATCAAGGGACACATCACCGCTGACGGTGTATTCCGGCGCGCCGTCTTCATCGAGGACGAAGTCCACAGCAATGCGGCAATCCGCCGTGCCACGCAGCAGCGTGACCGGGGTCTGCACCGGGACGTACTCCCAATAATAGGGCAGTTCTGCGCCGGTAACGGAAAAGACCAAACGCGAGCTGACGTCCTCGGCAAAGGGGCGCGTTCCGCCCGTCATGGTCAGGGGCTTGCCATTGATGGTGGCGCTGAGTTCTGGCCGGATAAAGTGCTGCCTATCCTTGGGCAGGCTGGACGTCAGCGGCACGGACAGATTCAGATGCTCAACGCGGTGGGTTTTGCCGCGCAGGGCGTCGTCCACCACCACGGTGCCATCCGTCAGCGCCACGGAGCGCACCACCAGCGGCAGCGGAAAACCCGCCCCGTCGCCAGTGTCCGGCGCGCTGTCGTCCTCTGCGCCGCCCTGCTCCAGCAGGTCGGAAAAATTGCTCTTGTCGCCCGCAAGACGCGCATGCACGAAGGGCGCATCCAGCTGGATGCTATCCAAAACCAGCGTCAAGCGCGGCAGGGAAATCCACTCCGCATTCACGCTCAGCCGCTCAAAGGAGACAAACACCCCGTCCCCGTCCGGCTCGCGGACCTCCACCCCGTCCACGGTAACGGCCAGCGTCAGTGGATTGAACGAGACGTCACGCACCGTCACGGGCCGCGACAACAGCTCCGGCAAGCGCGCCTCAAGCTGCGTCCGAGCTATACGCGGCGCAACAAAAAATCCCAGCAGGGTATACACCACCAGCACGGCGGCGAGGACCACGGCGGTCCTTCCTCTATATGTCATGCGCTTCCACGACTGCATTACGCGTTCTTCTCCTTACGGATAACGGCCTGCGCCGATAATGGCGCGCCGAGGGGGGGGCACTGCGGCGCGGGACCCTTCTACGGGCGTCCAGTTTCGGCCCCATGGTAGCCGTCAGAGCGGCAAAAGCCAAATCCATCAGTCAGAAATCGCAGAGGAATTCCCTTCACCCACGGGTCCTGACGCATCCGCGCGCCATACGGCGGCGCGCACCTTGGCGCAGGGGGCGGCGTTCTCGTCAAACAGCACATCACCAATGGCGGCAACGGGCACCATGCCGATGAGGGAGTTGAGCACGTACGCACTCTCGAACCCGCCAAGCTCGGCCAGCGCCACGGGCTGCGGGGTAATGACCAGTTCCTCGCGCGCGGCGGCAAGGGCGATGGACGGCAGCACACCTGCCGTGCGCTGGCCGCAGTCCACGGGCACGGGGGTGATGTATTTGTTCCCTGCGCGCAGCACCAGCGCGGCGGTTGCCGCCTCCAGCACATTGCCGTCCGGGGAACAGAGCACCGCATCGTCCAGCCCCTCGTGCACGGCGGCGCGGCGCGCCAGCAGATAGGGCAGATAATTGCCGCACTTGTGCGCGCCTAGCCACGAATGGAGCGGACGCGGGCACACGCCAAGGGTGCGGGATGCACCGGGCGCTGGCGGCGTATACGGCGCGGCGCATACCACAGGGCGCGCCGGACCGCTGGCTGGCGCCGACGGCGAGGCGTCCACAGGATAAACAACGTTCACCCGCGCGTAGTGGTCCTCAAGGCCGTTGCGGCTAACAACCTCCTGAATGAGCACCCGGCAGTCCGACACCTCGTACGGCACGCCAAACGCGCCAAGGCTGGACCATAGCCGCCGCATATGCTCGTCAAAGCGGCACACGGCGCTGCCGTTCCAGAGCATGGTTTCAAAAAACGAAAACCCATAGCGAAACGCCGGGCCGTCTACATTCAGGCCAATGCGTCCGCTGGTGAACTGTGCGCCGTCAAAATAAATCATAATCCCAGTATCCTGAAAAATTTTGATGCCTTGGCCAGCGTTTCCGTATGCTCGGCCTCCGGCTTTGAGTCTATCACGATACCGCTTCCGGCATGAAACCGAAAGACCGCATCGCGCGCATCATAGGTCGCCGTGCGGATGGCTATGTTTGACTCCATGTTCTGCTCATCCTGCACCACCACAAGACTGCCGCAGTACATGCCGCGGGCGTGGGGCTCCAGCGCCTCGATAATGCGCATGGAGGAATGTTTGGGGCACCCGGTAACCGAGCCGCCGGGAAAGGCGTCCAATAGCAGGTCCAAGCAGGTGCTGCCCTGCCGCAGGCGTCCCGTCACATTGCTATACATCTGGATGAGGTTCTCCACCACAACGGTCGACTTGTGCCCCGTCACCCGCACGGAGCCATACTCGCAGTGCGCGGAGATATCATTGCGGATGAGGTCCACAATCATGGAAAGCTCCGCACTCTCCTTGGGGGACTCTGTCACGCGGGCGTCAAGGTCCGGGGTGTAGGTGTCAAAGGCGAGGGTGCCCTTGATGGGCTGGGACAAAACGCGCCCCGCCCGCACACTGAGAAACCGCTCTGGCGAGGAACTGATCACCGTCACGGCCCCAAGGCGATACAGCGCGTAGTACGGCGCAGGAGCCTCACGCCACAGACGTATAAACAGCGCCGCCGGGTCCAGCCCCGGCACGTGCGCCGCATACTCCGACGACAGGCACAGCTGATAGCTCATCCCACTGCGGATGGCCTCCAGCACCTCTTCCACGCCGCGCATATAGCCCTCGCGGTCCAAACTCTCGCGCAGGGGCGTGTGCTGGGCGGCAAAGGTTTGCCCACTTGCCACCGGGGCCTGACGCGCCCCGTCCACCACCTGCCGCGCAAAATCCGCATCGCCCTCGGCGTCCAGCGTCTGCGCGCCCATGTCGTACACCAGCATAGCGCGGTACTTGCGGAAGCGTCCGGGCGGACAGGGCGACACCTTGTCCGTGGCAATGCCCATACGCGCAAGACCGTACTCATACGGCAGGCATCCAAGCGCCGTGCCCGGCGTGTCAAAGAGGAACGCCGCAATCTCGGCGCGCGGGGTGTGCTCCTGCACCACGCACTCCCCGGTTGGCGCTACGCCAATACGGCAGACCGGCGTATCCGCCCCGGCGCAGGAAAGAAACAGGTCGGCATCGGGCCGCGCGGCGCAGGCGGCGGCCAACGTGGCAAAGCCCCCGCCGTCAAGCGAGTCCGCAATACGTGAAAGCATAATCGATGAACGCTCCGCCATTTTCGGTCAAAAAGGATTCGGGATGAAACTGGTAGCCGATAAGGGGCCGCTGAGGATGCGCCAGCACAAAGGGCACGCCCTGCGCGTTGGTCGCAAGGACGTCCAGCCCCGCCCCCACTGTGGAGACGTACAGGGAGTGATAGCGCGCCACGGTCCACTGGCGCTGCCGCCAGTGCATCACGTCCTGCCGCCCGTGCACGCAGCCCGCAAGGCGCGAGGTGACGCCCCCAAAATGCGCATTGAGAATCTGCATCCCAAGGCACA
>NZ_JBUDSW010000253.1:0-5181 GCF_054921475.1 Desulfobaculum sp.
AAGAACTTCCTGACCTACGTGGATGAGGAATTCTACAACGGCACCATCTTCCACCGCGTTATCCCCAACTTTATGGTGCAGGGCGGCGGTCTGGACATGATGATGCGCGAAAAGCCCACCCACGACCCCATCCAGAACGAAGCAAACAACGGCGTTGCCAACGTGCGCGGCACCGTGGCCATGGCCCGCACCATGGACCCGCACAGCGCCACGGCGCAGTTCTTTGTGAACCTTGTGGACAACGGCTTTTTGAACCACCGCAATGAAACCCCCGACGGTTGGGGCTACTGCGCGTTTGGTCAGGTTGTGGAAGGCATGGAGGCCGTTGACGCCATTGCCAAGGTCCGCACCAAGAACTACGGCTACCATCAGGACGTGCCGGTGGACCCCATCACCATCATCAGCACCAGCCGCGTGGAAGACTAGCCGCGTCGACCGGGCCCGCGCCCGTCAGCCGCACTTTTCGCCCAAAGGGCACAACAAAGGGCGGGATGCTTCACAGCATCCCGCCCTTTGCCATTGGCGCCGCGCGGCCGTGCAGGCTGTTAAACGGCCTCGCCAGCCGCAAAGCCGCTGGCCCACGCCCAGTGCAGGTTGTACCCGCCAAGCCAGCCCGTCACGTCCACAACCTCGCCCGTAAAATACAGGCCCGGAACGCTGCGCGCCGCCATGGTCTTGGACGACAGCGCCGCCGTGTCCACACCGCCCGCCGTCACCTCGGCTTTGTCCCAGCCCTCGGCGCGCGAGGGCTGCACCGTCCACGCGTGCACGGCCTCGGCAAGGCGGTCCATGGCCTTGCGGCGCAGGTCAGCCACCTGCGTATCGCCGTCAGCGCCGGCAACGCGCCGCGCCAAACGCTCGGGAAAGTGCGCGCCCAAGACGTTGCGCAGCAGGGTCTTGCCCCGCTCATGGCGCGCCTGTTCAACGGTGTCCACAATGCTCTGCCCCGGTAGCAGGTCAATGCTCAGGGCTTCGCCTTTGCGCCAGTAGCTGGAAATTTGCAAAATGGCGGGCCCAGACAGCCCCTTGTGGGTGAACAGCACGTCATCGGCAAAGCTCGCGTCCCCGCACGTCACCCGCGCGGGCAACGCCACGCCGGAGAGGTCGCTGTAGCGCCAGTTAGGCACCACCAGCGGCGTCAGCGCCGGACGCGGCGGCACAACGCGCAGGCCAAAGTGCTTCGCCACCTCATAGCCAAAGGTCGTTGCGCCAACGCCGGGCCACGAGCGCCCGCCAGTCGCCACCACAACCGCTGGGGCGCGCATGTCGCCTTGGTCCGTGCGCACCACAAAGCCGTCGCCCTCGCGCTCCACTGTCTGCACGTCCATGCCAAGGCGAACCGACGCCCCGGCCTCACCGGCGAGGCGCTCCAGCACGCCCGCAACAGCCGCGCCGCCCTGCTCGCAAAACAGCTGCCCCTCGGCCTTCTCCTCATACCCAAGGCCGTTTTCGGCCAGCAGGCTCAGGATGTCGTAGGGCGAAAAGCGCGCAAGGGCAGACTTGCAAAAGTGCGGGTTCTCGCCAAGGTAGTGCCGCGCCTCGCAGTCGAGGTTGGTAAAATTACACCGGCCACCACCGGCAATGCGCACCTTGCGGGCGGTCTTGCCGCCCTTGTCCAGCACAGCAACCCGCCGCCCGCGCCGTCCGGCGCGAATGGCGCACATCAGCCCCGAGGCTCCGGCTCCTACAATAAGAGCGTCAACGTCCTGCATATCCAGTCACTTCCTTCCGCGCGGTATTGCGGCGCGGCGCGCATACATATCGTGTTGGTTCCCGCGTCTAGGCCGGGTTCGCGATGCCCCAGCCGCGCTGTATCTGCGGCGCATAGGTGGTGAGGATGCGCATATATTCCAGCTCCATTTCTAACATCTCCTCATCGCGCCGCCGCAGCCATTCGGACAGCCACGCCATGCGCAGACCAAGAACAAGAGGATGCAGCCAGCGCTCGTTGTCCGCCCGCAGAACGCCCTCTTCGCGCAGGCCCGTCACAAACGCGGGGACCAGACCGCGAACAAGGTAGTCCGGGTGCTCACTGCCGACACAGCCAATGCAGTTGGCCGCATCGTACAGGTCGGGTTTGATGCCCGTAAACTCCCAGTCGATAACGGCGCGCACACCCTGCCCCGCCCAAATGACATTGAGGGGATGATAGTCGCCGTGGCACAGCGCTGTGGGCGCACCAGCGAATTCCGGCCCCATGACGGCCATATCCGCCACCACCGGTTCCACGGCCTCCGCCACATCCGGGCGCAGGCGCCGCGCGGTGTGCAGAATATCCTGAATATACTCCGGCAGACGAAACGGCGAGGCCTCGCGGGGCGGGGTCACCTGCTGCCCGGCGCGGCGAAGGCGCCCCAGAAAGGCCGCCAAGGCCTGTCCGCGCTCCGCGTCGTGAATATAATCCGGACGCGGCAACTCGTCGCCGGGCACAAAGGGCGCAAGCTGCCAGTGCTCACCGCCGTGGGCGCAGGTAAAGCCCTCGCCGCACGGCAGGTACGCCACAGCGCCATCGCAGCCGCTGCGGGTCAAGGCGCTGAGGAGCGTACCAACGGACTCGCGCCAGACGTGCTGGCCCGGGCTGAGGCGCTCCAGCACCCACAGTCTGCCGTCATCGCCCTCGACAACACTGCGCCAGCCGCAGCGCTCCGGACTGCCGGCCAAAGGGATATCGCGCCGGGTGCGGCGGTAGGCCACCCCAAAGCGCGAGAGAAGGTCGCGGTATATGTCATTTCCATGCATTGACGTCTCCACATCGTTCAGTCTTTTCCCTGCGGGACGGGGCAAGGGAGCGTGCAGCGCGCCTGCCCATCCCCCGCGGGGAGCGGTACACTGCCACGACTGGCGCAGGCACTCAACACCAATCTTTGCCGCCACGCAGCAGGACAAAACTGCGCGCAGGGCGCGCGCACGGGACCAAAGGAGCGCCCGCCGCCCGTGGCACGGAGCCGCGCGTGGGACCCGCCGTTTTCCATGCCTTGTGGAGCAGGAACTTGCGTCAGGGCCTGCCTCAGAACACAACATCAGCGCAAAGCGGCCCCACCAGACAAAAACACCCGCGCCGCCACAGGGTGGCGGTGCGGGCACAGCATGCAGAAGGTGAGGCGCGGGGCCGCGTGGGTCAGGCGTAGGCGGGCTCCCACGCCTGACGGTACGCATTGGCAAAGGTTCTAAAATCCACCGGCTGGCGCTCCAGTATGGCCGCAAGGTCCGGCGTCACCTGCGTGGCCGCGCCGCTGCGGATGGCGGCGTTGAGGCCGTGTTGCAGGTCAATGGTCCAGTGCGCCATGCCCGCGCGGACCATGGCATACTCCGCCGTGGCGTCGTCCACCGGAACATAGGCGATGCGCCGTCCCACGATTTCCGACAGGATGACCGCTATCTCCACATTATCCAGCGCATATGGGCCAGTGAACATAAAGCTGCGGCCAAGGAAGCCCTCGGGCGTGGCAAGGATGCGGCACAGCCCCTCGGCCACGTCGCGGGCATCCACCAGCGCGGTGGCGGCCATGCCCATGGGCAGGAAAATCCGCCCGGTATCGCGAATCATGGGCGCATAATGCGTGGCGTAGTCCTGCATCAGCGGCGCACTACGCACAAGGCAACAGGGAATGCCGCTCTCGCGCACGGCGGCGTCCAGCGCGCCGTGCAGGCGGGTCATGCCGCAGCTGCCCTCTGCCTCCACACCGCAGCCGGAGGCCCGCACAATAAACCGCACTCCAGCCCGCCGCGCCGCCGTAATGGCGCGGACCGTCCAGTTGGCAATATCCGGCACCAGCGGTGTACGCAAAAACAGCCCCTCAATGCCACACAGGGCCGACTCCAACGTCTCCGGCCGCTCAAAGTCGGCAAGGACGGCGCGGTGGCCTTGGTCCTGCATTTCGCACAGGGTCTGCCGCGTGGGCACGCCCAGCACATAGTCGGTCCCCGTCTTTCGCAGACATTCCGCGAGGGCGGTACCAAACATGCCCGTTCCGCCAAGAACGAGAATGGTCCCCATATGTTTCCCCTTTTTCAAACATCCCGATGCGAAGGCTTCCGGCGCGGCCAATCGCCGCCGCGCCACCTACAACATCTCCCTTGCGAACAAGACTACACGGATACGATGAAAAATGAAACATTCCCAATAGGTAGAAACCACCTTCATCGCGCCCTCCAAGCGTCCGCTACCCGACACTTTGGCGAACCAACATGCCCGGACCGCAGCGCCCCCTTGGACGAAACCGCCTCATGGTGCTACGTACAGATATGCGACATGTCTTTCTTCTTCTCATCCTCACCCTGTTCGTTGCCGCCGTGCCACTTTCAGCGCACGCAGACGACTGGTGGCGGGACGACTTTACGTCCCTTGACAACTGGACCCACCGGACCTTTGACAACATCGACACGCCCACGGCGTACGACATTGCGCCTGTGGACGGCGGCACGGCCCTGCGCGCCACCAGCCGCGCCGGTGCCTCCGGCATCACCACCACCGCGCCCTTTGATGTGTATGAGCATCCCACGCTGGCGTGGCGGTGGAAGGTCAACACCATCATCCCCGAGGCCGACGGCACCACCAAAGCCGGAGACGACTACCCCCTGCGCGTGTACGTGGTCTTCACCTACGACCCGGACGCCGCCACAGGCCTGACGCGCTTCAAGTACGCCCTTGCCAAGCTGGTATCCGGCGACTATCCGCCCCACTCCACCCTCACGTATGTGTGGGCCAGCGTGACGGATACGCCGGACTTTTTCGTCAGCCCCTATACGGACCAAGCCATGATCATCCCCTTGCGGCGCGGCCCGTCGCAGGCAGGAACATGGCAGGTGGAGCGCGTGAACATTGTGGAGGACTACCGCCGCACCTTTGGCGAAGACCCGCCCCACACCGCAGCGCTGGCCATTATGACGGACACCGACAACACCGGCGCAAGCGCCACGGCCTACGTGGACTGGATAGCCCTGCCCTAACAGCCTGCGCAACCAGTCCCCCACAGCGCCCCCTCATAACCATGCAAGGCCGACGTGTATCCCCATACGCGTCGGCCGTCATTCTTCTCCGCCCCCTGCCAGGTGCCGCCTAGCAGCCAGCACGCCAGCTCCCGAAGGGGCCCCTCACGCTCCCGCCACCCCGCCAACGCGGACTATGGGCCTCACTACCTCACCAAGGCACAACACCGCACGACATCCACCAACAGCACC
>NZ_JBUDSW010000254.1:0-5177 GCF_054921475.1 Desulfobaculum sp.
TTTTCTCCCTCTCTTCCCCGAATTTTTAGGATTTTTTCCTAGATTTTATGCTGTCTTTCATTGTGTGTCGCCCGTGTTTGTTTTACCGTTGTGTGACACAGAGCGCGTACCATGGGGGGTATCGCCGCTTTTCATGTCTGACAGCTGGAGGGGGCTGTGCAACAGAAAAAGACGCCGACGTTCTTCGACAGTGCCTTTCGGTACGTTTGGTATCTGTTTTGGATCATTGGCGCGGGCTTTGCCTTTGCCGATGTTGTGGACTACGAGCTTTCGGTCTTTGGCTTCTTTGCCAGCACGCTTCTTGGTGCGGCGTGGGGGTTCTTTGTCTGTGGCACTGTAGGCCTCATCCTTGGTCCTTTTTTTCCCCACGATCCCTTTGGCATGAACCTCAGCAAACCGGAACGCGTGTCCGCGAGCATTGGCGCATGCATTTCCGTCGCCCTGCTGGTGCTCTACTACTTCACTGCATTCCGCCCGCAGCTCTTTGTGCGCAACGCCCACAGCCTCTTTTATCTCAGTCTTGGCGCGGCCATCCTCTCGGACATCTTCGCCCTTCTCGTCAGCGCCTTCATCAAGGGCAACAAGGAAACCAGACGCCCCCGCCGGGGCCTGTAGCCGCCCGTACCCGTCCCCGTCACCTGCCTCCCGCCCAATGTCCCCACAGCGCCCATGAACCGCACCGTTTCGGCAGATTCAGCCGGCTTCTCACCCGCCTTTTCGCAATGCCGCCCCAGACGCCCAGAGCACGCGTTTTCCCGCATCCCACGCTTTCTGTGACTCCCCGCCCCGCACGCGGCGCCTTGTGCACCGCGCTGTCCCCAATCACACGCCGTCCCAAAGGGGCAGACCTCTCCACACCGCTCCCTACCGCGCCATGACGCCCTCACAGCCCTCGCGCCCGGTGTCTCCGGGCCATGCCCCCTCTCTTTCGTCCCTGAGCACCAAACACGCGCGCCACCTCTCCTCCCCCATCAGGCCAAACTCCCAGCACAATCACTCCTCACAAAGCCCCAGCCACCCGTCTTTTCTGCAACTTTTCGCAAAATGCGCAGCATCCTCTTTACTGAAAAATCAGGCGATGCTACTATGGGCCGCAGTATGTAAAATACCATTGGTATTCCACCAACAAGGAGACGTGTCATGCCCAACATGGACTACCCCGGCCCCTGCCCCAACTGCCAAATTCTTGAAGAGTGCGCCAGTGAAGAGGCACGCAAGAAAAGTGTCGAACATTACTGCAAGGGAATGGAGATGGAGTTGAATTCCTGGAAGGCACGGTTGTTCGACGTCTTTGCCGAAACGGACAAACACGCGGACATGAAGGACACCCTGGAACAAATCAAGTCCGTCCTGCGTGAAATTGAAATGCAGATGGAAAAGATGCGCTTTGAGTGCCCCACCTCCCTCGAAGGTGTGGAATCCGAAGTCGGCCGCAAGTTCGAGGACCTGCGGACGCACTATACAAAAGCCATGTCCGTCATCAGCCCCGGCTGGTTTGGCGGTTAGGTCATCATCGTACCTCCCTCTAGGCACCGTGGATGGGTGGGGTCCGTTGGCACAGTGTCGGACTCCGCCCGCCACACGCCCATGCACAAAAAGCGCCCCGGAGACCAGACCTCCGGGGCGCTTTTTGTGCATGCCGTCTATGGCGCGGGGCGAAGCCGCGGCTAGGCGCTGGCTTCGGCGGGTGCCGCCAGCTTGTACCGCAGGCGGAGCACACCGTCTTCAAAACTGTGCGACACCATCCGAAACGCCCCAATCTCGCTGGTGTTGTCCACGTGCTCGCCAATGCAGGGGCAGGCGTCATACTCGCCAATATCCACAATGCGCAGGGTTTCCCCCGCCTCATCCGGCAGGCGCTTCAGGTTGAATTCGCGCGCGGCATCGTCCCTAGGCATCATGCGTTCGGTCACATCCACGCCACTGTCGATGACGGCATTGATACGCCGCTCCAACTCCTGCACCTCGTCCTCTGTGAGGTCGCGGTCGAAGTGGTAGTCGCACTTGGATTTCTTTTTGTTGATATGGGCGCTGAACGAGCGGTCGCAGTCGAACAGTGTCACCATGGTCCGGTTGAGAATATGTTCGGCGGAGTGCATCCGCGGAGCGTAGCTTTTGGCCATGCCGTCTCCTTTGGCGATTGGGTTTCCAAGCGGCGGATGCTACCCCTTGAAGCCCGCACAGTAAAGGATTCTACGGCGAATTCCCCTCCGCGCAATCCACAAAGGGCATGATGTCCGGCTCCTTCTGGTGCCGCCCGTCACAGGCAATCTCAATGGCGGCATTGCCCACGAGAATGCGCCCAATGACGTACTCCGCAACAATGGCGGCATCGGTGTCCGGGTCGTAGTACAGCAGTTCGATAGGGGTGCCAAGGGAGGATGGGCGGAAATACGGCGCGTACACAGGGTCAACGCGCAGGAGCGCCCCCGTGCAGGAAACATTGCGCACCCGCCCACTCAGCAGGTGCAAGTGCGAGTTGTTCGCACTCGGCAGCAACACATCCACATCAAGGTCAACCTGACGACGATCGTCGTCCCGCCGGTTTGGTTCCATGTCCGCCTCCTTGCCATAGACACCAGCGCAGGGATTCTCATCCTTCCACAATTAACGCAGAAGTGTGCACCCCCGTCAATGGCAATTGGCAAAAACTGCGGCCATGGGCGCTAATCCGCCTGCGGCACTTCTAAAATGGCAATGCCGATATTATCAAAGCCGCCCACATCCAGCGCGGCCTGAACCAGTGCGTTCCCACGCACTTGCAGCGGCGCCTGCCGTGACAGAATCCCGGCAATGCGCTCCAGCGGAACGTCCTTATGCACGCCATCGGAGCACACCAAAAGCACATCCCCGCCGCGCAGGGTCATATGCCCCACATCCGCGCGAAATGGTGCGACGCCAACGCATTGGTCCAGCAGGTTGCGCATAGGGTGCAGTTCGGCTTCCTCCTCGGTCATGCCGCCGGAATCCAGCATATCCTGCACAAAGGTATGGTCCCGGGTGACCTGCTCCAGCACGCCGCCCCGCAGGAGGTACAGGCGGCTGTCGCCGACATGGGCCCACCACACATTGCGCCCGCGCACAAGCGCTGCCGTCAGCGTGGTGCCCATACCGCCAAGATTGGCGTCCGCCCGCGCCTTGTCTCGTATCGCCTCGCCCGCCGCATACACCTGCGCTTCCAGCGCCGCTTCCTCGTGTCCGGGCGTTGGGCGAAGCTCGCGCAGTACCTCAAGGGCAAGGCGCGAGGCGACATCACCACCGCGGTGCCCGCCCATGCCATCCGCCACAGCAAGGAGCATCCAGCTTCCCCCCTTGCCCGGGCCGCCATGAATACTGTGCACCATGGCCGCATCGTCGTTGCGCTGTTTGGTGAGGCCGACATGTGTCGCCGCAAAGCTCTCCACATTCATCTCCGGTGTTGCTCTCCGCAAGGTGCCGGGAGGGTTCCCGCACCCCAACAGTAGCCCGTTGCCCTGCCGGTTGCCACCATTTCCCCGCCCCTTCCTGCTCCTTCACACACAGGCGCCGCCTCTGCGCGGTCCACCGCCGCCACGGCACCCAGCGCGCAGGGCTGTCCAATCGTCAGTGAGATTATGCGCTCTCACGGCCTGTTATGGACAGACACGCCCCGCCCTGCCCAAAAGCGGCGGCAGAAAAACGGTTTGCCTTTTACGGGAAGACGCTTATTCTCGACCTGTTTCCCCACAACAGCAAACATCAACCGCGATGGAGGACGTCATGGCCATGGAGAAATGGGAATGCCCATGCGGCTACGTGTATGACCCCGAAGAGGGCGACCCGGACAACGGCGTAGAGCCGGGTACCGCTTGGGAAGATGTTCCTGAAAGCTGGGTGTGCCCCAAGTGTGGGGCCGAGAAGGAATACTTCGAAAAAGTCTAACGGCTCCGGCCACGGACACTTGAGCAAAGTCAAAGGGCGACCATTGGGGTCGCCCTTTTTTTATGTGCTGGCGGGCCCCGGTGACAACCAAGCGTCTTTTTGTGCACCCACTTGTCATTGCCGCGTATTTATGATGTTGTTTGAAAACTTTCGGCCGCAGGGCCGCAGCGTTGTACCTTACCGAGAAAACACGCACTTTGACGCATCCACAAAGGAGGATATTGCCATGAGTAGCGACAAGGAAGCACGACGCAAAAAGGTTATCGACATCCTGAACGAAGCCCGCGCCATGGAACTGCAAGCCATCAACCAGTACATGAACCAGCACTATGGGCTGGACGACATGGACTACGGCGAAATGGCCGGGAACATGAAACTCATCGCCATCGACGAAATGCGCCACGCCGAGCAATTCGCCGAGCGCATCAAAGAGCTGGGCGGCGAGCCGACCACCAACTACAAAAACAAGGTAGAACGCGGGCAGGAGGTTGGCGTTATCTTCGACTTTGACGCCGAGCTGGAGGACGACACCATCGACGTGTACAACCGCTTCCTGCAGGAGTGTCGGGAAAACGGCGACAGCGTCACGGCCAAGATGTTTGAACAAATCATCGACGAAGAGCAGGAGCACTACAACTACTTCGACAGCATCGCCGGGCATATCAAAGACCTTGGCCCGTCCTACCTCTCGCGCATTGCCGGAACCCCTTCCTCCACAGGACTGCAACCGCAGGGCTACGCCGTCAACAAGGGCGAATAGCCCGCGCCAACACGCAGACAGACCAAAACGACAGCCGCCCCCGGAACCACGGTTCCGGGGGCGGCTTTTTCTCGTACGGCCAATGCGGCGGGGGTTGCTCCCCTCCTACTGGCGCTGCTTGCCTTGTGGGAGCCGCCTCCTGCGCCAAGGGGCGCAATGGAGCAGGCTCCCGAAGCGTTCTGGCCGCGCCGCCAGCTGGCGCACCCAAACAGGGAACCAGCACAACGCGAACCACGCCACACGGCGGGCCACCACCAGCGCGCCTAACGGCGCGGGGTGCTGATGATAAGGGAGAAGTACTTGGGCGCGGGCATGCCGGGTTCCAAGTCGCGCACCACGCATTCGCCCTCCATGCTACAGTTACTGACGAGCACGGCATCCTCAAGGCGCAGGCCTTCGCTGAGGGCGGTGGTGATGTCGCCAAACTGGCGGTAGGTCTTGAGGACGACAAGGCTGTCAGTACAGTCCGCAATGGTGCGGACCCTGTCGCCGCCCTTGGCGCCGGAGACAATGGTCA
>NZ_JBUDSW010000255.1:0-5169 GCF_054921475.1 Desulfobaculum sp.
TGTATCACCGCGTCCGGCATCAGGCCCAAGGCCCGGCCGGGGGCGGCGCCGTGCCGAAAACGGGCGGGTAGTGGCCTGCCTGAGCTTCTTTGCGTGGTTCATCCAACAGGGGGAACAGCCATGAACAGCAAAGATGACCGCATTGCGGAACTTGAGGACGTCATCCTGCGGCTGAATGCCCGCATCACGCGGGTGAATTCGCGGAACCTGTGCCTGTCTCAGCGCCTCGATAAGTTGGTGGTGGAGAATTCGCTCCTTGCCGAACGGCTCGACGAACTGGAGGACTCCGCCGCCGAGAGGTCCGAGGAGTGACGCCATGCTGGAAGCCAGCGCGCATGCGCAGATCAGGATGGCGCAACGCGGCATCTCCTACCGGCAGGTGAGGGAAACGGTGCTCTACGGCAAGCGCCGCTCGCAGTTTGGCGGGCGCGTCGCCCATCAGCTCCGCCGCATTGTCGTCATCACCGACGGCGTGGACACCGTCATCACCGCGTGGCGTATGCCGCGAGGCCACAAGGTGGACCGGAGGCGGCTATGACGGAGCGCCAAAAACGCGAATGGCTCGACCGCCACACCTTCTACTGCGAGGCGCTGCACCTGCGTCTGACTCCAGACGAATGCCGCGCAATGCGAAACCGGCCTGTGGTGGCGTTTACCTTTGACGTTCCGCTTCGGCCGCTCCCATGTGGACGTTGCCTTGACTGGCAACGGGCCGAGCCGGGTGGGGTGGTTCTTTCCTCTTCGCGGGCGTTTGAGGGGCCGCGCCGGACAGGGCGACGGTTGAAACGCCTTGAATCGCCGCCGACATCACCAGAAGTGCTCCTTGCCCGCGCCCTCAGCATCGCCGAGTGGGACGAGCGCCGGCGGACACCGCTGGATGAGCTTGTCCGCGTCTACAACCTCTGGGCGGAAGTCTGCGAGGAGCCGCGCTATCCCGAAGATTCCATTGTGCAGATGATCCGCGACCGGGGCGGCAGCGTGCCGCTGCGACGGTTTGTTTGCAAAGGCGAGCGCGGGCGTTGCGTCTGCGCCAGTGACCGGCTGGACCGCTGGGTGGCCTATGTCCAGCTTCGATGCACAACGCAGGAGGACACACGGCATGAAGAAGTTTGACGACGGCGTCAATGGCCCCGGCGGCGTGCGCGTCGATTCCGACGGGCAGATTTCCCTGGTCGCACACTTGCAGGCCTTGGCGTCATACCGCCAGCGTCTGGCCCGTGCGGAAACCAAGGCCAAGCTGGCTTTGCAAATGGAGCTCGACGCCTGCCAACGCCGGCTTCACACCTTTGCCGGGCTTATCCGTTACCGCCGGGAGCTGGTGCGGGCGCGAAGCGTGTGCTTTGGGCTGGCTATGCGCTGTGACGCAAGCGGGCGCCCGGAGGAGGCCTCGTGGTGGGATGCCGCCATGACGCGCCTGCACGCCGAAATGCGCGAGACGGATGTCCAGATTCAGGAATGGCTGCTGGCCGAGGCCGGATGGGGCGATATCCCCGGCGCCGGGTATGCCGGGATGCCGCAATGATGAAAAACGTGCCGCCCCACAGCATCGAGGCCGAGGAATTTGTGATCGGATCCTGCCTTATGCGCCCCGGCATCATCGAGGAAGTGGCGGGGCTGATTAGCGCTGACGACTTCTACGACCAGCGCCTTGGAAAAATCTTTGCCGCCATTATGGCCCTGTCGCGTCAGAGCGCGCCGGTGGACCTTGTGTCCGTGTCCGAGACGCTGGGCGCTCTTGGTGACCTCGACGCCGTGGGCGGACCGGCGCGCCTTGGCACCCTTGCCGAGGCGGTGGCGCTGCCTGTCCATGGTCCCAATGCGGCCCGCGCCGTGCGGGATAGAGCCCAGCGCCGCGCCATTATCCGCCTTGCCGAATCCCTTGTGCAGGGGGCGCAGGATCAGGGGGCGGAGCTTGGCGCGCTCGCCCTGGGCGCCCAGCGCAAACTGGACCTCGCCCTTGAGGACCGGAGCCTGTCGACCTCGCGCAGCGCCGGCGATTTAGCCATGGATTGGGTGGCCTCGCTGGAGCGCCTGCAGGAGGACGGCGGCGCGGGAATCCGCACGCCGTTTCATAAGCTGAACGGCCTGGTGACCGGCCTCGTCCCCGGGGAGGTCTTTGTGGTGGCCGGGCGTCCGGGAGGCGGCAAAACCGCGCTTGCCTTGAACCTCGCGCTCCACGCGGCGGAGCAGGGCTACGGCGTGGGCGTCTTTTCCATGGAGATGCAATCCGTCCTGCTCATGAACCGGCTGTGCGCGGCTGGCGGTGAACACGCGGTGTGCGGTGGCGGCCTTGTGGATGCCCAGCGCTTTCGCGACGGCAAATTCTCCCGCGCGGATTGGCAGGCCATTTATGAGTTTGCCGAGCGCGCCCGTGAGCTGCCGCTGTACTTCTCCGACAAGCCGTCCATCCGGCCAAGCGAAATGCGCGCCCAGGTGCGGCGGTGGAGCCGAATGGGCGTGCGTGTTGTGGCGGTGGATTACCTGCAGCTCATCACGCCTGAGAACCGGGGCGGCAGCCGCGAGCGCGAGCTCGCCGAGGCCAGCCGCCTGCTGAAAAATACGGCCGTGGAATGCGGCGTCAGCCTCATTTTGCTTTCCCAGCTCAACCGCGAATCCGAGAAGGCCAAGCGCCCGCTACTCTCGCACCTGCGCGAGTCCGGCGCCATTGAGCAGGACGCCGACATTATCCTCTTCATCGTGCCGTGGAAGACCAAGGGCATGGACGCCCAGGGTGACAACGTGGAGGTGGAGCTGGACGTGGCCAAGGGCCGGAATAACACGGTGGGATCGTTCAGGCTGGTGTACCGCAAAAAGTACCTGCGGTTCGAGAACGTGCCCTACGAGAAGAAGGGCGGATAGGGCGCAGCCGCCGAGAGATTGTGCGCCGCGCGGAGGATGCCATGGGAGGCTTTCCACGGCTGACACGGGATCAGGCCAAGGCGTGGGGCTATTGCGCGCACTGCTGCGCGTATTCCCCGCAGACGGACAGGCGCTTTTGCATGCTGTTTCGCGATGAGGCGCCGGGGCCGTTTTGCGACCTGTCGCCCGAGTATCTGGAATTCGTGCGGCGGATGTTCAAGCTGGACGGGCCGCGCTGGAGCGAAAGGCCCATGCAGTCCTAGGCCCGCGCCGAGGACGGGAGGTTTGAGAATGTCCATGAACAAGGATTTCCGGCTGCGTGTCGGAATGCTCGACCATCCAAAGACCATCCGGCTCTACGCGAGGTATGGCGGGGATGGCGTGTTGGCGCTTTTGAAACTGTGGGAGCACGCCGCCGTGTACAAATGCGACGGCATTTTCCGCAACAGCATCAAGGAGGATCTGCTCATAGCTGCGCGGCTCCGGCCCGGAGATCCGGCCGTGGACCTGTATGTGGAAACGCTTGTGTGGTTGAGGTTCGTGGATCTCTTGGACGAGGACGTCTCACTGGAGGAGTACGACTCAGACGAGGCCCGCGCTGAAGCGCTGGAGCGCGCCAGAGTGGATATCTGGTTCGACAGCCCGGAGGAGGTGGCCGAGTTCCTCGACGCCGCCGCTGCGGAAAATTTTCAGCCCGTCTTTGCGCTGCATAATTGGGTGCGCCACAACGCCTACGCGGCCAGAGCCTACGAACGAACCAAGCGCGCCAGCCGCAACGCGGCGCGGCGGTGGAGCGACAAAAAGGGCAAACGGAATGCTGCGCGCAATGCTGTTAGCAATGCCACCAGCAATGCCAATAGCAATGCCACCAGCAATGCCAATAGCAATGCTACCAGCAATGCCAGTAGCACTGCGGCTAGCAATGCCACCAGCAATGCTAATAGCAATGCTAGTGGCAATGCTCCTTCTCCTTCTCCTTCTCCTACTCCATCGTATAGTGTCCGGAGCGATTCAAATCGCTCCAAACCGTCCATGCCTGGTGAGGATCCCGTGTTCTGTTCCTTCCCTACGAATCGGAAAAACCAAACGTTTGAAGTGCTTATGAGTAAGATTGACGAGTGGAAGGAAAGCTATCCCGCCGTGGATGTGGAGCAGGAGGTCCGAAAATGCAGGCAATGGAACGTGGACAACCCGTCACGCCGCAAAACAGCGCGCGGCGTGCTTAAGCATGTGAGTGCGTGGCTTGCGCGCTGTCAGGACCGGGGCGGAAGTTATGGCCGCGGGGTGGATGCGTTCGATGGGCCGAAGGATGTGCGCTCATTCAGCGATGAGGAGCTGGAGCGCATGAAGACGCAGGGCTAGCCGGGCTGGACCTCTTTTCGTGAAGAAACGGTGAAATCCCACGGCGACACGTGACGGCTGCGGTGAACGAGAGTGAAAAGGGCGAGGAGCAGGTGACAAACGAGGGTGAAGCACACATGGACGAGCGTGAACGCTACATGACCCTGCTGGAGCGGTGCAAGGCAGCGCGGGAACGGGGCGAACGCCCAACGGTCAGCGACGATGAATTCCACCTGCTGCTGGCGTATTCGGACTCCCAAAAGGCCGTGGCCGCCTGCCTTGGCGTGGTGGAATCCGCTATCTCAAACCGCAAAAAGCGCCTGGAGGCGGCGGTTTCGCGCAGCGTCAGCCTGTTTTCGGCCAACAGGATTCTGGAGCGCCAGCTCTCCACGGCGGAGCAGCTGGACTCCATCGGCCGCCAAGCGCGCCTGCTTCTGGAGCTGGTGCACACCGTGCTGGAGGGCGAAACGCAGGAGGCCTACAGCGCGCGGGCTAAGCTGCTGCGCCTTGCTGGCGGGCGTTCGGACCTGCTGACGGCGTGCGTGAAGCTGCAGGGCGAGCTGCGCAAGCAGCTGGAGCTGGACTTCTCCATGAAGGCGAAAATCTACGACCTCAAGCAGGTGCAGGAGTTTCAGGCCGTGGTGCTGGAGGAGATCGGCAAGGCCGCGCCCGAGGTGCAAAAGCGCATCACGGAGCGGCTGGTGGAGGTGAATGCGGCGCGAAGCGCCTTGGACTTCGGAACGGGCGCGCAGGAGTAATCGTATTGCGCTGACGGGTACGGGGGGGAGGATTGGTGGCACAGCGTATGCGTTTGCAGGCCAAAAAACACGGAGAATCCGGAAGGGCCGAAGCGGGCGGCTGTAAGGCGCGAGAATCGAAGCCATATTGAGGAAGCTCAAAGTTTACACAATTGCTATTATGAGACAATAGGCAGCTAACGATATTACGCGCAGGGCGGGGGTTTTGGGC
>NZ_JBUDSW010000256.1:0-5163 GCF_054921475.1 Desulfobaculum sp.
CAGGAGCCGGTCTTGGTACAGGGGGTTTTGCGGTCCAGCCGGATGGAGTTGGCCGGCGCGGCAAATTCCTTGATGCGGGACATGGCGGTGTCCACATCGGGGCACAGCTTATTGCGGCCCACAACCACAATGACATTTTCCGGACCAAAGGCCATGGCCGCCACGCGGTTGCCCAGTCCGTCCAGATTCACCAAACAGCCGTCTTCCACAACGGCGTTGGTGCCGGTGAGAAAAATATCGGAGAGCAGAGCCTTGCGCCGCAGTGCGATGGACTGCGCCGGGTCGCCGCCGTAGGAGTCGATAAGCTCAAGGCGTTCGTCAGCCTTCACCGCGTCATAAATGCCGCTGGCGGTAATGGTCATGGAGCCACCAAGGCCAACGACCTTGGCGCCCTTTTCCTCGATAAGGCCGGGGATAATCTGGTCCATCACAAGCTGGCGGGCCGCGTCCTTATCCTTGACCACATGGGCGGCGAATCCGTTCTTCTCAAGGGCCTTTCTGGTCTGTTCCAGACGCAGTTCATAATACTGATCGACGGCTTTGGACATTTCCGACTCTCCTTGGTGTTTTCGGTATGAATGCAACCTGCCAGCTTTACGGACGAATCGCTCTTAACGCCCGCCACGGCAGGATATCCCTGATGTTTTTCCGCCACGGACGCCTCAAGACGCAAGGGCAGAATGCCGATAAGACAAGGTAAGCATCACGCATACCATGGCCACGGCACGAAGCACAGCAGTCCGGGAGGACGCATGCCTTCGGATGAACAGACAATTTTCCCAGCCCCACCATCATGCACCATCAGCGCAGCATTCGCCGCCGTGGTCAATTCTTCGGCGCGCCTTGCCAGCGGAATGAGCATTTTTACAGACAGCGCGGCGCAGGTGACGGCTCCATGCCATCTTACCGCGTGCGATATTGCCCTCATCTCCCTGCGGCTGCGCGGGCATACTGACGCCCTGCGGTGCCTTGCGGCTGACCAGCCAACGTGCGGCGCAGCGGACGCCCTGCTCGAACGGCTGTGCGGCGCGGCAACATGCGCCCGCGCCGGACTGGATGAAGGCGACGCGGGGCTCACCTCGCTTGAACCTGAGGTAGTAACGCCATGCGGCGGCGTCAAGGAATCCTGTGTTATTTGGTCGGAATTGCCCCACCGCCCGCAACACACCGAAACACAAGAACTCCGGGCCAAACCGCACACCCCTGCGCCGCCAGCGCCCGGCACCCCGCACAGTGCCTCCCAAGGCCCGGCAGGCCGCACCTGCTCCGGATGCGCGCGCCACCACCATCAGGCGGCACATCTTTTTACTGACCGCCTCACAAAAGAGTATCCCGGCACGAAACATGGCGCGGACTCAACACCTTTTCCCGGATGCCCCGGCGGGCCGTGCATCACCCCCAATATCGCAGTCACCGATGCAGTCACCGCGCCGCTGTCAAACAGCGCGCTCCCCTCCATGGCTCTTTTCCTGCTCTTAAGCCGTACATGACCCACACCTGTTGCATCCCCTTGACATCACCTTCGCGTTGAGGCACATAGCGCCTCTTACATCCTGCGTCATGCAGCGATGCGCTTACCGCTCCAGACCGCATCCCCAGCGCTGGAGCGAGACGGTCCGAGGGCGCGCGGTTGCCGTGCGTCCTTGACTTTTGATGACCTTGGGGGTACTTACTATCGTTTAGCTTTGCCAAGGAGAATTCACCATGAAGAGAACATATCAGCCGAGCAACACCCGCAGGAAAAGAACCCACGGATTTCTCGTCCGTTCCCGCACCAAGAACGGCCGTGCCGTGCTGCGCCGCAGACGTGCCAAGGGACGCAAAAGATTAGCAGTCTAAGTTTCCCGCGTACGCACCGCCTGACCAGGCGCCCGGAATTCCTGGCTTGCTACGAGCGAGGCCGGCGATACCATTCCCGGCACTTTTTACTTTTCGCGCTACCCACCGGCTCTGCCGATGGGGTATGGCGCGCCGGCTTCGCCGTAAGCAAGAAAGTGGGCTCTGCCGTCAGGCGTAATCGCATCAAGCGCTTGCTGCGCGAGTTCTTTCGTCTGCATCAGGACCGGATCCTGACCGCACACGATTATGTCGTCGTCCCCAAACGGCACGTGGACGCCAACACGCTGTCCATGTCTACCGTTCAGGACGAACTGCTCGCGCTGCTGGTCAAAGCCCAGAAAGCCTCAGGTTCCGTGGCGGGGAGGAAGCCCCGTAAACGATAAGAGCATGCGCAACCTCCTTATTTTGCTCATCCGCGCGTATCAGCGCCTTATTTCCCCGCTTTTCCCCCCGACTTGCAGGTTCGTGCCCACATGCTCTTCGTACGCCATTGAAGCCTTGCGCCGACATGGCATTTTCAAAGGTTCTCTCCTTGCCCTTTGGCGCATCCTGCGCTGTCATCCCTTCTGCAAGGGCGGTTACGACCCCGTCCCGCCCAAGAAAAAGCAGTCTGGACCCTTTTCACTCAAACGACACCGATTAGCAGGTACTTCTCATGGATAACAAGCGAGTCATCCTTGCCGTGGGCCTGTCCATGCTCGTGCTCTTGGGTTGGAGCTATTTCTTTGCTCCCCAACAGCCGCAGCAGCAGCCCAGCCAGACAAACCAGACCCAAACGGCCCAGCAGCAGACACAGTCTCAGGCCGCCAACACCACCATGGAGCAGGCTTCCGCACCCGCAGCACCTGCATTCAAGGCAGGGGCCGGACGTGACATTGTTGTGGAGACTCCGCTCTACAAAGCCGTCTTCAACTCCGCCGGCGGCATCCTCACCTCTTTTGAGCTGAAGGAGTACCACGAAACCATCCAGCGCGATTCCGCCCGCGTGAACCTGATCCCCCAGCAGAGCATGAACCGTGGTCCCCTCGGCCTCATCTGGAATGGACAGGGAACGTGGCGCAGCGATACCTGGAACGTGCCCACCACGAAGGACGTCATCGTGACCAATGAAGGCGGCGAGGACAGCCTCACCTTCCTTGGCGCCATGGGCGACCTGCTCATCAAGCGCACGCTCACCTTCCACCCCGAGACGTACCGCATCGACGAGTCCGTTGAGCTCCTCAATATGGGCGGACTTCCGATTTCCGGCCGCCTTGGCGTGTCCATCGCTTCCGGCGACCTGACCACCAAGGAAAGCCGCTATAACCCCATGCGTGTGTCCTACCTCACCGCAGACGGCGTGGACGACGAAAACGACCGCGACGACCTCGGCAAGGGCATGCAGCTGAATAACGGCGTGCAGTGGGGCGCTATTCAGAACAACTATTTCGCTTTGGCCATCGCGCCTGAAGCGGGCGACGTGGCGCTGCGTACCAACTATCAGGACGGCCTCTTCCGCCTGCAGATGGACAAAGAAGCCATCAACATCGCCCCCGATACAATGCAGAAGGTCGCCACCAGCTACTACTTTGGCCCGGTGATGGACCAATATCTTGAAACGGCCCCCAATAATCTGGACCAGCTTGTCACCTACGGCTTCTTTGACGTGCTGTCCAAGCCGCTTCTTAAGCTGCTGCACCTGTTCCACGGCTTCGTGGGCAACTGGGGCCTCGCCATCATCCTGCTGACCATCGTCATCAAAATCGTGTTCTGGCCGCTGTCGCACAAGAGCTACAAGTCCATGAACCAGATGAAGAAGATTCAGCCCCTGATGGCCAAAGTCCGCGAGCAGTACAAGGACGACCGCCAGAAGATGAACGAGGAGATGATGCGCCTGTACAAGACGTACAAGGTGAATCCTGCGGGCGGCTGTCTGCCCATGCTCCTCCAGATTCCTGTCTTCCTCGGTCTGTACCAGGCGCTGCTGGGTGCCATTGAGCTCCGCCACGCGCCGTTTATTGCCCATGTTCCCTTCACGGACCTGATCTGGCTGGCCGACCTTTCGGCCAAGGATCCGTTCTACGTGACTCCCGTGATCATGGGCGCGACCATGTTCCTCCAGCAGAAGATGACGCCTTCTCCGGGTGATCCCACCCAGGCGAAGATGATGCTCTTCATGCCGGTGATCTTCACGTTCCTGTTCCTGAACTTCCCCGCTGGACTGGTCGTCTACTGGCTCGTGAACAACGTTCTCTCCATTGCCCAGCAGTGGATGATGTTGCGCAAAGCCTAATTCAGCCTGCATTCCGCGCCGGAAGGGAGCACCAACGCCACCTTCCGGCGCGGCTTACGCTGATGCGACCGGTCGCCCATACCAGGAGACCACATGACGGATTTTAAGGAGTTTGAGGGTAATACTGTAGACGAGGCCATTGCCATGGCCTGCCGCCATTTCGGCGTAGAACGCGAAAAACTCGAGGTCGAAATCCTCCACGGCGGAACCCGTGGCATCTTTGGGCTTGGCAAAAAACAGGCCCGCATTTCGGCCCGCCGCCGCTCCTTCACCCCCGAGCGCGGCATCCTTGAAGACGACTTCTTCAAAAAGGAACTGCGCCGCCCCAGCCACAAGCAGGGCGAGCCGTCCCCTTCTTCCGATTCCTCTGCCTCCGCCGCGCCTGCTAACAGCGCCAGCGCAGCCCCAAGCGCGCCGAGGGCCAAGGATGCCTCCCCCAAGAGCGCTCCTCAGCCCGCGCCTAAGGCCCAGCCCAAAGCTCAAACGGACCAGTCCCCCAAGCAGCACAGTGCCCCGGCCACGCCCGCGCCCCAAAAACGTGCGCCAGAGCAGCCCGCACAGGACGCCACACCACAGCCCGAGAAATCAGCCCCGCGTCCCGAGCGCCGTCCGGAAGCACCACGCAGCAAGCTCGCGCAGCAGCCCCGCACGCCCCAGCGCAGCGGCGGACCTGCGCGCCAGCCTGCCCGGACCGAACAGTCCTCCCGCCCCGCGCCGCCGCAGGACGAGCTGGACGCCGTGGTCCGCGAAGTCATGGCCGAGCTTCTGAAGCCCATTGCGGGCGACCAGCCGACCCTGACCCTGTCCCATGAGCCCGGCCGCGTGAAGGTCCGCATTGAGGACGACGCCAACTCCGGACTGATCATCGGCCGCGAAGGCCAAACCATTTCCGCCCTGCAGTACCTTGCCAACCGCATCGTATCGCGCCGGTTCGAGTCCGCCATCCGCATCCACCTTGATGCCGGGGACTACCGCGACAAGCAGGACGACAACCTCCGCCGTATGGCCCTGCATCTGGCGGACAAGGCCAAGGCGCAAGGACGCACCCAGAG
>NZ_JBUDSW010000257.1:0-5141 GCF_054921475.1 Desulfobaculum sp.
CCCTCTGTTGCCCATAATGAAAACGCCCCGCAGGATGACGGGGCGTTTTAAGTGAAAACAAGGCACTTGGGGTCGCGCGTTCTACATTTGCCTGCCAAGCGCCTTGAGGAGGCTTTGGGCTATTTCGTCTGGCAGAGTGTGGTCGGTAAGGGTGACCACGTCAGGGTCGCTGAGCTGTTTGGTCTTCAGCTCCGGGAGCTCCGGCATGAACAGCGTCCGCTCCGGCAGGTTCTGAATAGGGGGGAGGGCGGTGCGTTCTGCGCGGTTGAGAACCAGGACTTGATTGGTCAGGCCCAGTTCGCGGCCAAGCTTGGCAACGTCCGCGGCAGTATCCAGGCCGCGCCGGCTTGGCTCTGAGACCACGACAAGCCCGTCGGCTGAGGCGACAGTGCCGCGCCCAAGGTGCTCCACTCCGGCTTCAAGGTCCACAAGGACCCATTCGTCCCGTTCGATAATCAGATTGGCGAGCAGGGCTTTGAGCAATGCGTTTGCTTCACACGCGCATCCGCCGCCAGCGCCAGTTACCGACCCCATCACCAACAGCCGCTTTCTGCCCGGGGTGACGCCATTTTGTGGCGCCTGACCAAGCGGAACGTCCACGGAGACAGATTCCGGCAGGTCGCTGACATCGGGGTTAAGGTGGAGCATCCCGGAGCCTATGCGTTCCCGGATGAGGTCGTCGCGCCTGATGAGGGGCTCGGGAAGAGCCTCCCGGGCAAGGCCCGAGGCTTGCCCAAGCGAGAGTGCTGTGTCCGCATCCACAAGCCAGACGTCCTTTCCCTGTGCGGCAAGATAGTCCGCGACCCATGCGGTCAGCGTGGTCTTGCCCACGCCGCCTTTTCCGGCGAATGCAAGTTTCATGACCGCGCTCTCCTTGCTATTCCGACAAGCCGAGCTTGGTTCGTCTGTCCTTGATGCGCGCATCCAGCAGGTCGGCGGCTTTGATTGGGTCAGGTTCCACATGAAATGCCGCGCCCACGATGTCCTGTAAGCCGTTCAGGGCGAGGTCGGTTACGGTCTCGCTGCCGAGGATGTTGGGCGGAAGGCCAAGGTGCGTTTGGATGCCTGAGGCCACGGCATAGAGGCCGATGGCCGCCGCCTTTTCGGAGTACCATTCCGGCGAGGAAGCCCCCACGGGCAGGTCGCTGATGTCAACGCCGAGTTCCTTGGCGATGAGGCCGCACAGGTGCAGGATGCGGGAGTTGTCCACACAGCTTCCAAGGTGCAGAACGGGCGGGATGCCGAGGGCTTCACATACGCCTTTGAGACCGCTGCCTGCCATGGACGCGGCTTCAGGCACCAGCAGTCCGGCCTTGCCCGCCGCGGTCGTCACACAGCCGGTGGCCAGCACAAGGATGTCTCGCTTGATGAGTTCCTTGGCCAGCCCCACATTGGCGCTGTCCTGCCTGATTTTGGGGTTGTTGCAGCCGACAATGCCGACAACGCCGCGAATTGCGCCGCTCTTTATTGCGTCGAGTAGCGGGGTGAGTGTGCCGCCAAGGGCTTCGAGAATGGCCTCGTTGGAGAATCCCGTCATAATCTCTACCGGTTCTACAGGAATCTCGACGCGGGCCGGATCGCGTTCGGCATAGGCGTCCACGGCCATGGCAACGATTTCCAGCGCCTTTTGCATGGCGTTTTCCGGGTGGATGTCAAAGTGGGTGGCGCCGGTGAACTTGGCCTTGCCTGCGGTGGTGATGAAACGGGTGTGGTAGCAGCCGGAAATCTGGACAAGGCTGGGCATGATGCACTGGTAATCGACCACCACGGCTTCTACTGCGCCGGTGACGATGGCCAGCTCGGTCATCAGGTGATTGCCGGCCATGGGGATGCCTTGGCGCATAAGCAGTTCGTTGCCCGTACAGCACAGTCCGCCAACGTTGATGCCGGTGGCACCGAGGTTTTTGGCGCGTTCAATCATCTCGGGATTGCGGGCTGCGGCGAGGATCATTTCCGAAACCACAGGGTTGTGGCCGTGGACGAGAATGTTGACCTGATCCTCCTTGAGGACGCCAAGGTTGGCCTTGGAGCGCTTGGGCGTAGGGGTGCCGAAGATGACGTCGGAGAGTTCTGTGCCAATCATGGAGCCTGCCCAGCCATCGGAGAGGGCCGTGCGCGCGGCGTGCAGCATGGTGTTGGGGGCGTCGTTGTCGCAGCCCATGTGCGTGCGGTGCATCATTTCGGCGATTTCCCGGTCTACACCGCGTGGGGTTATGCCGATGTTCTCCCAAAGGTCGCGGCGCTGCTTTGGCGCGCGGGTCAAAAAGCCTACGGCCTTGCGGCGGCTCCCGAAGTCGCTGTAGCAGGCATCCACCATGTCCGAGGCGACATCCAGAACCGCGCGGCCTTCCGTGTCGATGCCCAGTTCTTCGGCAAGGCGCCGCAGCTTGGCTTCATCGCGGATTTCATAGTCTTTGGTGGTGCTTTCCACAATGGCTTCAAGCACCTCGATAAGATCGCGGCCATGGTCAGAGTGGCCTGCTGAGCCGCCCGCTACAAAACGCCCAAAGTTGCGGGCGACGATGACGTCGGCATCCGCGCCGCAGACGCCGCGCTGCATTTTGCCATTTTTCTTGGGGCTGATGCGGCAGGGGCCCATGACGCAGTTGCGGCAGGTGGTACCCAGTTCACAGAATTTACAGTGTGGAGTCTGCTCCTGCAGACGGTCATGCGCAGTTTCCACACCGTCCCGCCGGGCCTTTTCCAGCATCTTTTGGGCGTCTTCCCAAATGGACAGTTCTTCAACGGGCCTTGGTTCCTTTCCCATGCATGTCTCCTTTTTGTATATATTTTAGAGGATTGATAGGGAGGATAGTCCCAACGGACGCTGCGTCTGTCTCATATCCGACAAATCAGAGCTAAAGCGTATGAAATGCGCTCAGTGGTTTGCGATCTCACGTACACGGTCCATTTGTAGAACATGATAGACGCCGCGTCCTTGTTTTTCGAGAACTCCGGTGCGGATCATGTCGTTAAGCAGGGTGGATACGGTTTGCCGTGTGGCCCCGAGCATCTTGGCGAGTTCTTCTACGGTGAGGTTGAGGCGAACAACAGGCTTCCCGGTTGTGGCAAGGCTGGCCTCGGCTTCGTGTATGAGGAGCGCCGCGAGGCGCTGGCTGCTGTCCTGAAAGACAAGTCCATCAATGATGGAGAAGGCGTTTTTGAGCAGAACTCCAAGCACCCGGACCATGTTGGAGGAAAAACCGGGTAGTGCGGCCATACGTTTCCGGAATTCATCGGTTCCGGTGACGAGAATTTCCGTAGGAGTCATGGTCTGTACGTAGGCCCGGGTGTGCGTCGCGTAGATGTCGCCGCGTTCCAGAATGGCAACGGTGAACTCCTTGTCTTCGTAGGCAAGGTAAATGCGAACTCTGCCGGACTTGACCACAAAGACAAGGTCTTCATCGGCTCCCGGGATAAAAATACTGCTTCCCGCGGCGAATCGGCGGGCGTGGAACGAACGGCGCAAGGGCTCGTTTTCTGGTCGGTCTAATTCATCAACAATGTCGAGGTCTGAAAAACGCATGAACCCTCCGGCAATAATAGAAACCCCTTTTTAGCAGGGAGCGTACCACGGCTCTGTCGCATAGGCGACATTTCGTTTGCTTTGCAAAAAGGCGAGGTGGACAAGTTGGTACGCTGGTTTTGGAAGCAGCAGGCGTCGAACGACGCGAAGAATACTCTTGTCGTTGACGCAATGATGAGTCTATCTCTCACGTTAGTTTTTGGGCATTTACGAAACATTGGAAAGCAAAGTCATAAAGGAGAAACATAATGACACCTGAGAATGTAGTGACGCATAAGGATTTTGCAGCGTTCGTTTTTCATATGGCAAAAGAGTCTGCCAAAGAGGATTGTGATTGGGAAAATGTAACTTTGCCTGATTTTCTTGAAGCGTTGGCAGCAGCGACTGATGCTGCTGAGACTCCGTGTTATGAAATTATTGGTGTTGATGTGAAGACACTTTCTAAATGGCGTATATTGGCTGATGCCCTTTGGACAGCAACTATTTATGAGTAGTTCTGTCGATAGTTCCGGGCACTGCTACTCTCTGATCAGTATTGTTTGTCATCTTAAATCCGCTAAACTGAGGCGAGTTGCATTTCAGGACACCGTCCTCAAGGGACAACACATGGCTTTCGAGTTCTTAACTCCAAATCCAAAGAAAACTGGGAAAATGTAGAGCAATGCTAGGGATACTCTTTATCTTTATTGGAAATGAATGATGAAAATTGAATTTGAATACACCGGTCAGGAATGGGATTGCGATTCGACACTAAAGGTAATTGTAAGTGATAAAGTCCAATTGTTTGCCAACAAAGAGGCACTTGAATCCTTGGCAAAGCTCTGTCTCCTGTATTCTCAGGATGAAACGTATGTGGGGCGTCATGTACATCTAGACGATATGGTGTGTGAAGACGGTTCCCATGAACTTGTGATTTCCAAGGGGGGATTTAAAATATGAAATATGTTTTTGATATGTCTAAATGTGTAGTTGATGCTGGGAAAGTAGAGATTTATGTGCAAGGCGCTGGAAGTGCCGTCTTGGCTGCAGACTCAGAGGGATTTCTGGCTATAGCTAAGGCTCTCTTGAGATGTGCAATGGATGACTTCAAGCCTGGCGATTCATTGTCTCTTGACGAGGAGGCTGGAGTTAAAGGAGGAGTCAATTTCGTCATCACGCGCATATAAGTTGACCTGCTATGATTCTCGGACAATAAGGAGTTGAGTTCTGCAACGTTCTGGGGCGTCTTTTGCATCTTCTCTTCATTGAGACATATTCACATCGTCATTTCCTGCTCTGCTGTCACATTCACAGTGCATCCGTGTGGTGACTCTCCTCACCCCTTACACACCAAATGGTCCGAACAAACGGGACCACTCCTGCATCATAAGGAGGTTGGGGTGCGTGGTGGAGTGATGATTGGGGTATGGTTATAGTTCATAATCTCAAAAAAAGAGATAAAGGAACTGCTTTTAGACTTAAAAGAAGAAAGGGTTACTACGATGAGATTGAGTGAATGTGAGTTTGTTAAAGAAAAAGATATTGAAAGTTTTTTATTGTGTAAGGTTGTCCTTTCTGAAACGGAAGTGAGATTGTTGACCCAAACATTTAACGAGGTGATAAATGGATTGTATAA
>NZ_JBUDSW010000258.1:0-5078 GCF_054921475.1 Desulfobaculum sp.
CCTTCCGGCGCATCCGGCGCCAACCGCACGGGGTAGCTCATGGCGTTCCAGCGCCCCCATGGCGGGTCCTGCGGCAGGGTGAGCCACGGCAAGCCGGAAAGCCCGTCGGCGTAGCGGGCCATAATGCGCCGCCGTTCGGCCACCATGGCCTTCAGCTTCCCCAACTGGACAATGCCCATGGCCGCCTGCACGTCAGTCATACGGTAGTTGTAGCCCGTGAGGACGTATTCCTCGATGGTCACCGTGCGCGCGCTGTGCCGCACCGCATCGGACACACTCATGCCGTGCTGGCGGTACAGGCGGTAGGCGCTGTCGCTTCCCGCGTCGGCGGTGGTAATCATACCGCCGTCGCCCGTGGTGAGAATCTTGCGCGGATGAAAGGAAAAACACGCCGCCGCGCCATGGGGGCGGCCCACCGGGGCAAAGGTTGCGCCGCCGTTGCAGGAGAGTTCACTGCCCGCCGCGCAGGCCGCATCCTCCACCACAGGCAGGCCGTGGCGCGCGGCAATGTCCAGAATACGCGCCATATCGCAGGGCATGCCCAGCTGGTGCACGGGCATAATGGCCGCCACCCGCCCGGTCTGCTCCGGCGGCAGCAGGGCAAGTGGGCTTTCGGCAGGCAGGCCGCCGCGCTCGGAAAACGCGTGGTACACCGCGCCGCCATAGTGCGCGCAGTCCTCGTCCAAAAAGCGCTCCAGCGCGTCCGGGTCCATGTTGAAGGTGACAGGATCAACATCCACAAAGGCCGGCTCCGCCCCGCAATGGCGCACGGCGTTGGCCGTGGCGATAAAGCTGTGGCTCACCGTGACCACCACATCGCCATGGGCCACGCCCACGGCCTTGAGGGCCATATGCAGGCCCGTGGTGCAACTGGACACCGCGCAGGCATGGCGCGCCCCGCACCACGCGGCAAACGCGCTCTCAAACTCCGCCACACGCGGGCCTTGCGTCACCCATCCGGACAGGATGGCCTCGCGCGCGGCGGCGGCTTCCTCTTCACCCAGCCATGGCTTTGCTACGGGTATCATCACCACTGCTCCCAGTTCTGTTCCGGTGCCTCGCAGGCCAGTTGGTCCGCGCCTTCGGGCCGTCCACGAAACCACTCCACCGTGCGCAGAAGCCCCTCGCCAAGGCCAACCTCCGGCGTCCAGCCCGTCAGGTCCGTAAAGCGCGACGGGTCCGCCAGCAGGCGGAGCACATCGCCGGGCCGAGCCTGCGTGTGGATAGGCCTGGCGGCTTCGCCCCCTACAGTCTCCACCACACGGCGGCACAGGTCCGCGATGGAAATCTCGCGCCCACTGCCCACGTTAAAGGTGCCGCCGATGCAGTCCTCGCAGGCGGCGGCCATCTCCAGAGCGCGGGCGGTATCCGTCACAAAGGTAAAATCACGCGTCTGCGCGCCATCGCCGTGGATGGTCACGTCCAGCCCGGCCAAGGCGCGCACGATGGACTTGGGGATAACCTCCCCGGCGTCGCCCCCATGGTGCGAGCGCGGGCCGTAGGTATTAAAGGGCCGCACAATGACCACGGGCATGCCGTAGGCGCGGTGGTAGGCGCGGGCGTAGGCCTCCCCGGCCAGCTTGGACGCGCCGTACACCGTGTGCGGGCGCGGGGGGTGCTCCTCGTCCATGGGCGCGGTGCGCGCCGAGCCATACACCTCGGACGAGGAGCAGTAGAGAAACCGCCCACAGCCCTCACGCCGCGCCGCCTCAAGCAGCAGCAGCGAGCCTTCGGCGTTGACGCGGTGGTTGCGGTGCGGATGCGCCAGCGAATGCCGCACGCCAAGGCAGGCAAGGTGAAAAACCACGTCCGCGCCGTCCACGGCGCGGCGCACATCAAAGGGGTCGGCCACACTGCCGTGGAGCACCTCCAGCCCGCCCCGCGGCGTGGGCAGGGCAAGGTTCTCCCAGAGTCCATTGGAAAAATCATCCAGCACGCGGACCTTGGCCCCGCACTCCAGCAGGCGGTCCACAAGGTGGGATCCTATAAACCCCGCCCCGCCCGTGACCAGACAGGTCTTACCGTCACATTCCAGTGCTCCGCTCCCGGGATGAGCGCGCTATCCGGCGTCATCCCTTGGTCATCACACGGCGGAGGACCGTGGCCACATGGCGCACGCGCTCCTCGCCGATTTCTGGATACAGCGGCAAAGACAGGGCGTGGTCCGCCACATGCTCCGCCACGGGAAAATCTCCACGCATATGATCCAAAAACGCATACGGCGCCATAAGATGCAGGGGCACCGGATAGTGCACGGCGGTGCCAATGCCCTCGCGCCGCAGGGCCTCGGCCACGGCGCCGCGCTGCTCCACAAGCACGCAGTACAGGTGCCACGCGCTCTCGCGGTCTGGCAGCACCTCGGGCACCTGAAGCCCGGGCACTCCCGCCAGCAGTGCACTGTACAGCGCGGCATACTCCGCCCGGCGCGCGTTGGCCCCGGCAAGGCCCGGCAGCTTCACCCGCAGGGCCGCGGCCTGCATGGCGTCGCACCGGCCATTGTAGCCCTCCACCACGTGCAGGTGCTTTTTCATCTGCCCATGGTCGCGCAGGGCGCGCACGGTTGCGGCCAGCTCCCTGTCGTCCGTCACCACGGCCCCGGCCTCGCCGCAGGCGCCAAGGTTCTTGCCGGGGTAGAAGGAAAAGGCTCCGGCGTGGCCGATGGTCCCGGCCATACGCCCTTCAAAGCGCGCCAAATGCGCCTGCGCGGCGTCCTCCACCACGGGGATGCCCCGGCGCTCCGCCACATCCTGTATGCCGCGCATATCCGCAGGCTGGCCGTACAGGTGCACAGGCAGGATGCAGCGCGTGCGCGGGGTGATGGCCGCCTCCAGATGCTCGGGATTCATGGTGCGGGTGACGGGGTGCACGTCCACAAACACAGGGCGCGCCCCGGCCTGCGTAATGGCCTCCGCCGTGGCGATAAACGTCATGGGCGTTGTGACCACATCGTCGCCGGGCATTATGCCCATACCCAGCAGAATACAGCGCAGGGCGTCCGTCCCGCTACCCACGGCCACACAGTGCCGCGCGCCGCACTCCGCGGCGAATTCTCGCTCAAAGGCGTCTACCTCCTCGCCGCCCACAAAGCGCCCCGCATCCAGAAGGCGCGCCCACGCAGCAAGAATGTCGTTGCGTACGCCCTGGTGCGCGGCGGCAAGGTCCACAAACGGCACCTGCATCAGCCCTCCTCCACATCCTTTAAATACCGGGCGGGGTTGCCCGCCCACACCTCGCGGGCGGGGACGTCGCGCGTGACCACGGCCCCAGCGCCTACAACGGCCCCGCGCCCAATGCGCACCCCGCACAGGATGACGGCCCCGGAGCCAATGGCGGCGCGGTCCTCCACCGTGGTGGGCACCACGGTCCAGTCCGCGTCCTCAAGGAGCGCGCCGTCCGGCCCCACGGCGCGGGGGTAGCGGTCGTTCACAAAGCTGACGTTATGCCCCACAAACACCCCGCTGCCGATGCTGACCCCCTCGCAGATAAAGGTATGGCTGGAAATTTTACACCGCGCGCCCACCTCGGCCCCGCGCTGAATCTCCACAAAGGTGCCGATGCGCGTGCCGTCGCCAATGCGGCAGCCGTACAGGTTCACAAAATCGCGCACCACAACGTCCCGCCCAAGGGTGACGTCCGGCGCTATGCGGCGGTACTGACTCACGCGCCCTCCCCGGCCACGGGCACCCGCGCCCCGCCGCGCGCCACGGACTGCTGTGCGGCCTCCAGAATGCGCAGCATGCGCGCGCCGCTTGCGCCGTCGGTGAGGGGAGCGCGCTTCTCGGCCACGGCGGCGGCAAACTCGGCCACCACTCCGGCAAGGGCCTCGCCATGGGGCACATGGGGCGAGGTCACGCCGCCCGTACGGTAGGACACAAGGGCCGTATCGCGCGCGGCGCGGTCCGGGCGGGGCTGAATGGTGACGCCCTTGTCATAGACCTTCAGGCGCTCTGCGGGGTCGAGGTCGTTCCATACCAGCATGCGTTCACTGCCGCCGATGATGGTCTTGCGGATTTTTACGGGGGACAACCAGTTGAGATGCAAGTGGGCCAGAAAGCCGTTGTCGAAATCAAGGGCCACGTAGGCCATGTTTTCCTGCTCCCACCCGGCATGGCGCGCGGCCTGCACGCTGACGGCCACGGGCTGGCGACCGGTAAGGTATTCAAGGATGGACAGGTCGTGCGGGGCAAGGTCCCAGATGACGTTGACGTCGCGCTGGAAGAGGCCAAGGTTGATGCGCACGGAGTCGAAATAGAGCACGTCGCCAAGGCTGCCCGCGTCGATGATGTCCTTCATCACGCGGACCACCGGGGCGTAGCAGAACACATGGTCGCACATCAGGCGCAGGGATCGCTCGCGGGCGAGGGCGACAAGGTCCTCGGCCTGCGCCGCCGTTGCGGCTATGGGCTTTTCCACCAGCACATGCCGCCCGGTCAGCAGGCATTCACGGGCAAGGGCGTGGTGCGTGGCAACGGGCGTGGCAATGGCGACGGCCGTGACCTGCTCATCCGCCAGCACCTCGGCAAGCTCCGTACACGCCTGCACGCCAGGGTACGGTGCCAGCACCTCGGCAAGGCGCGCGGCGTCCACGTCGCAGGCCCGCACAAGGCGCGTGTGCGGACAGGCCACAATATTGCGCACAAGGTTCGGCCCCCAGTCGCCGCATCCCACAACCGCAACGCCAAGGGCGCTCATACGCCGCCCTCCCCGGCCTCAAGGCCGATGGTCTCGCCCACCACGTACAGCGGGCGGCGCTTCACCTCGTCAAAGGTCTTGCCGAGGTACAGGCCCAAGAGGCCCATGTTGATAAAAAGCAGCCCCCCAATGAAGTAGAGGGACACCATAACGCTGGTCCACCCCGGCACCGGGTAGGCCCACAGATATTTGCGCGCCATAAGAAACGCCCCGTAGGCAAAGGCAAACAGCGCCAGCACAATGCCCAGGCCAAAGGATACCGTCGCCAGCCTGCCGGACTGGGAGACGATAATATCCACCGCCAGCGAAAACATACGCGAAAAGCCGTAGGCCGAACGCCCGGCAAAGCGCTGCTCATGCTCCACATCCACAGCCGAGGACGCAAA
>NZ_JBUDSW010000259.1:0-5075 GCF_054921475.1 Desulfobaculum sp.
GAGTATTCCACGCGCGGGGGCACCTGCGGGTAGACCTTGCGGTGCAGCATGCCGTCGGCTTCCAGCTCGCGCAGTTGGCGGGTGAGCATCTTTTGGGTGATGGAGGGCATGCTCCGGCGCAATTCGCCAAAGCGCATGACGCCGCCGTCCTGCTGGTGCAGGTGGTAGAGGATGATGGGTTTCCACTTGCCGCCGATGACTTGGAGCGAGAGCTCAAAGTGGCAGTAGTATTCCTTGTCGCCAAGGCGGTGCAGAGGGCACTGGGGGGAGTCCTTAGGCATGGGCGCTCCGGTGTGGGTTGCGGTATCAAAAAGGGTACTACATGACATGTGGGTACCTACTTGCCTTTTGGAAACTTTTAGCCGACAAGATGACATCTGTAAATCACAACCACAAAGGAGAACCACAATGGATATCATGGAAGCCATGCACACCCGGCGCAGCATCCGCAAGTTCACTGACGCCCCGGTCACGGACGAGCAGCTGGAAACCATCCTCAAGGCCGCCATGGTCGCCCCCAGCGCAGGCAATGCCCAGCCGTGGCAGTTCATCGTGGTGACCGACCGGGAGATGCTGGACGCCATCCCCGAGTGGCAGCAGTACGCCAAAGCCTGCCACACCGCGCAGGCCGCCATTGTCGTCTGCGGCGATTTGTCTCTGGAAAAGTACGAGGGCTTCTGGGTGCAGGACTGCTCCGCCGCCACCATGAACATTCTGCACGCTGTGCACGGCCTTGGCCTTGGCGCGGTGTGGTGCGGCATTGCCCCGGTTCAGGAGCGCGTGGCCGCGGCGCAGAAGCAGTTTGGCCTGCCGGACAACGTTATTCCGCTGTCCCTCATCCCCATTGGCGTGCCGGACCAGAAAGCCGGAACCGTTGACCGCTACCGCGAGGACCGCATCCACCGCAACACGTGGAAGTAGGTGCCTGAAAAAACGGGCATTCCCCTTGAAAAAAATGCGCACTCAGAGCAATGTACCGTGAAAATTGGATGGCGTATAACCGTAAGGAGACAATATGGCAGATGTGTTTGATGCGGCGCAGATAGGCTCACTCACGGTTCAAAACCGCTTTGTCCGTTCTGCAACCTATGAAGGCATTGCAGCGGCGGACGGCGCAACCACCCACGGCCTCAATGCCATGATGCGGCATCTGGCCGTTGGTGGTGTAGGCCTGATCATCACCGGACATGCCTTTGTGCATCCGCAGGGGCGCGCTGGCGGACGCCAGCTTGGCATCCACGACGACGCCATGATTCCCGGCCTCAAGGAGATGACGGACGGGGTGCATGATGCTGGCGGCGCCATCTGTCTGCAGCTGGCCCATGCTGGTTTGCACGCGCTTACTTCGGTGACGGGCCAGCCCGCCCTTGGGCCGTCCTCTCATGACGAAAAGGGCACGGAGCGCGGCACTGCCATGACCGAGGACGACATCGCCGAGGTGGTGCGCAGCTTTGGCGAAGGCGCAGCCCGGGCCAAGGCCGCGGGCTTTGACGCCGTGCAGATTCATGCCGCCCACGGCTACCTGCTGTCGCAGTTCCTCTCCCCGTTCTTTAACCGGCGTCAGGACGCCTGGGGCGGCAGCCGCGAAGGCCGCGAGCGCATCGTCATGGATGTGTACGCCGCTGTGCGCGAGGCCGTGGGGCCGGACTATCCCGTGCTTATCAAAATCAACGCCCATGACTATATGATGGCCGCCAAAGAGTGCTACGAGGACGACGACATGCTTCACGTGTGTGGACGTCTGCAGGAGGCGGGCATCACCGCTGTGGAGCTTTCCGGCGGCACCATTTACGACTCCGGCAAGTACGGCCCCTCGCGCATGGGTATGATACGCGAGGCGCGCGAGGGCTATTTCCGCGCGCCGGCCCAGCGCTTTAAGGAGCAGCTGAGCGTGCCGCTTCTTCTTGTTGGCGGCATCCGCTCCCTTGAGCGCGCCGAGCACTTTGTGGACACCGGCCTGTGCGACTTTATCTCCATGTGTCGGCCCTTCATCTGCGAACCTGACCTCGTGAACCGGTGGAAATCAGGAAACAGGGAGAAATCCGCGTGTTTTTCTGATAATATGTGCCGCCGTCCCCTGATGGAAGGGGAGGGAGTGTACTGCGTGCTGAAGAAAAAGCGCAATCGCAACGCGAGAGAAAACGCGGAAGAAGTGAGCTAGAACGGGAGAGAACCATCGCGAAGGAGGCCGTCGCATGAGAGAATCGCTTGGACCCCTGAATGCCCTGTACCCGTCCTTGACCGTTTTGGTCGGGGCCGTCGTGGATGGACGCGAGAATTTTATCACCGTGTCCCACGCCGGGATCATGAACCATGGCAAGGTGCCCTATCTGTCCATAAGTCTGTCCAAGGAACACTACACCACCAAGGGGATACACGCGCACAACGCGTTCAGTATCAACATCCCCTCGGAGGACATGGTGGACAAGGTGGACTACTGCGGGCTGGTCAGCGGCAAATCAACGGACAAGAAAGACCTCTTCGACGTCTTCTACGGCGATACGGATTTCGCCCCTATGGCGCGGCAGTGCCCGGTGTGCATGGAGTGCCGCGTCTATCAGGTGGTGGATTTCAAAACGCATGATGTGTTTATCGGCGAGGTGGTGCGCACCCATGCGGACGACGCCTGCCTTGTGGATGGCAAAATTGATATTACCACGGTCCGGCCACTGCTGTTTGACATGGCCTCCAAGAAGTACTGGGGACTGGGCCGCCCCGTGGCGGATTGCTGGAAGGTCGGCAAGACCCTCAAGCAGGAAGCCTGAAGGAGCCGCACACGCGGCGCAAGTAAGGAGTTGAATCGATGAAGAAGTCCCTCGGGGCAAAAGTTTTGGCATTTCCCACGCCCGCATGGGCTGTGGGGACCTATGATAAGGACGGCAAACCCAACGCCATGCTGGCCGCATGGGCGGGTCTGTGCTGCTCCAAGCCGCCGTGCGTTTCCGTTTCGCTGCGCGCGGCCACGTATTCCCACTCCGCCATCGTGGAGCGGCAGGCGTTTACCGTCAACGTGCCCTCCGAGGCGCAGGTGAAGGTGGCGGATTATCTGGGCATTGCCTCCGGACGCAACGTGGACAAGCTGGCCAAAGCCGGACTGACCACCACCGCCAGCGAGCTGGTGGACGCGCCCATCATCAACGAATTCCCCATGGTGCTGGAGTGCAAGCTGGTGCATACCGCCGAGCTTGGCCTGCATACGCAGTTTGTGGGTGAGATTCTGGACGTTAAGGTTGCCGAAGAGGCCCTGAACGAACTGGGCGAGCTGGATACCGACAAGCTGCGCCCCGTGGTCTTTGGCCCCGGAACCCGCCACTACTACGGCGTTGGCGAAGTGCTGGGCAAGGCCTTCTCCATCGGCAAGGACATCGGCTAACGTTTCCTTTTCCCGCGTGGTTGGTCCGCTGTGCGTGGCGCGGCGGACCGGCCGCGTGGTGTTTCCCTGCCCTCTCCCTTGCAGCCAGCGGAATGGGTTTTCTGCCTTTGCGCTGTGCGCGTTCCTTCTGTCCTGCCCGATTGTGCGCGGCCTTTGGCGTGGCGGTTGCCTTTTACCGGGACGCCGCGTAACCATCTCTCTATGCAGGTATTTCAAAACATCATCCCGCGTGGGCACTGGCGTCAGCAGTGCGCCGCGTTGGTCGTGCTTGCCGCCATGCTGTGCGGCGGGTGCGCGTCTGTGGTTTCGCCCCCGGCAGCGCCGGGCGGTCCCGCCATCCGCGATGAGGCGGCCCTTGTGCAGCGCGCCAGCGCCTACGTGGACGCGGCGCAAGCGGGGACGCCGCTCATGCCGCAGGATGTGGCCAAGAAACAGGCCGCGTATTTTTTGAAGCGCTGGTTTGCACCGTGGCACCGGAGCGCGCCGGAGACGGCGGCAGAGAAGGTGTTTGCCTATCTGCACAGCGCCGACCCCGGCGCCCTGTACGGCGAGGACACACGCGTGCGCGGGGCGCGCTGGCTGAGCGCCATGCGCCACCGGAGCGCCGTGGAGGAATATCCCAACGCCGGATACGCGGGCATCATGGTCCGCGCGGCGTCCATGCGTGTGTTGCCCACGGCCCGGCCCGCGTATCATAACCCCGCGCTGGCCGGACAGGGCTGGCCCTTTGACACCTTGCAGAACAGCGCGGTGTGGGCGCAGACCCCTGTGTACGTCAGCCATATTGCGCGCAACGGCGCATGGGTGTTTGTGGAAGCGCCCTTTGCCTACGGCTGGGTGCCGGCGTCCTCGGTGGTGCCTGTGGACGGGGCCACGCGTGAAGGCATTGAAAATGGGCCGCATATGGCCATCGTGCGAGACGAGGTGCCCATCCGCGGCACGGGGGGCTTGGCGTCCATGATGGGGCGCATCGGGATGATACTCCCCGTGGTGCACGACGCCGAAGGCCGCGCTATTTTGGGCATTATCCGTTCCGGCGCGGTGGGGCAGGGCGTGCTGACATGGGGCGTGGTGGATGCGGACGCCATTGCGCCGTTTCCGCTCACGGCCACGCCGCAGGCCGTGGCCCGCATTGCCGACCAGATGCTGGGCGACGCCTACGGCTGGGGCGGCGTGTACGCCAACCGCGACTGCTCGGCCACGCTGATGGATCTTTTTGCGCCTTTTGGCATCCGCTTGCCGCGCAACTCGTCGCGGCAGGCCGAGGCGGGGCGCTTTGTCTCCTTTGAGGGGCTGGACCGGGCAGGCAAGCGCCAGCGCATTGCCGAAACCGCGCGCCCATGGATGACCCTGCTCTGGCAGCCGGGACATATTATGCTCTACATCGGCAGGGCGGAAAATGGCGAGGCCGTGATGCTTCACAATATGTGGGGCCTTCGCACCCGCGACGCCACCGGCGCTGAGGGCCGCCATGTGGTGGGGCGCTGCGTGATTACCACCCTCACTCCCGGAGCCGAGGTGCCGGGGTTGGTGACGCCGCAGGGGCTGCTTCTGGAGCGCATGGGGGGCATGAGCCTGCTGCCGCCGGTCGTGCCGGAGCCGCGTGAAGATGTGGCCGCGGGAGTACCTGCTTGCGGCGACAGGGCCAGCACGGAGGAGGAGCCTGAGCAGCGCCGCATCCTGCACAGTGAGGCAGGCAGGT
>NZ_JBUDSW010000260.1:0-5064 GCF_054921475.1 Desulfobaculum sp.
CGAACATCACGCCGCTGATGGCGGCCTGATCCAGCATCTTGCGCACGGCGGCGTTCAGGGCGGCCTGCGGATCGCGCATGACGCGCGGCACGCCCTCGCCAAAGATGCTGCTTTCGTCCTTCTCGTAGTACCAAAGATAGTATGGCAGGCGGACGCCGCGCAGCGGGCTGACCACGGCCTTGATGATGGTGGATTCGCCAAGCATCCAGACGTTGGACATGTACTCCCGCCCCTGCACATGCTGGCGGAGCGCGTCGGCCTCCTCCTGCGCGGTGACCTTCGCCTTTTGCGCCGCCAACCGGAGCACCACGCCCTGCCGCTCCGACTCGGGCAGAAGTCTGTCCACAGAAACGCCCGCGTCCAGCAGGTCCGCCCCGGAGAGGAAGCCCCAGCGCTCGCGCACGCGGTAGCGGTGCGTCAGGTCGCGCGGCACTTCGGCGTGTTGGTCCAGCCCGCGCAGGTCGCGCTCGAAGGGCTCCAGCGTGGCGTCGCCCTCGGGGGATTGGCGCAAATAGTCGCGGATGACCGCGCCAGTGAACGAGGTGCGTTGGGCTAGGGCTTCCATGTCCGCCTTGAGGAGCAGGCTCGTTTCCCAGACGAACCGGGCGTCCTTGATGTTCACGCAGTCCATGTCCGGGTAGAAATTCCAGATCAGGACGTCCGTGAAATACGGCAGCAGCTCGCCGGTCTCGACCTCGCTCAGGTCCCACGCCTGCAGGATATCCAGCGCGCCGCCCTCGCCCGCGCCATCCAGAAACACCCAGCGCATCTCGCTACGGCGCTCCACCAGCGGGCCCTTGAGGATGCCAAGGCCGTAGATAAGCCCGCTCTTGAGGACGCTGCGGTTGACGCTGCGGTACCCACGGCGGCTTGGCCCCTCCGCCAGCTGGTCCTTCATCTCAAGCGTCATGGCTGCGGCGGCCTGTTCGGCGATTTTGGGCGCGATGGCTTCAAGGTCCGCGTCGGCGGGGACGTCCTGATGGGCGACCTCGGCGAGGTAGCGCCGCACCCACGCGGGGTGGGGCTTTGGCGTTGGCGCAATGGCCCAATTGGCCTCGCCCGTGCTCGGGAACAGCAGGTCCAGCAGGCGGGCAAGGATGACGTCGCACTTGATTTTAGTCAGGCGCATGAAGGCGCGGGAGCGCTTGGCGCCAAGGCGCGCCTCAATATCCGGGTCATAGCGGCCCTTGTACTGGCGCGCGTCCTCCAGCCACACGGATTCCATGTGCTGTTGGCGGCGGTCGCGGACGTCGGCAAACTCCGTCCACAGCGTACCCGCAAGGCGGCTGAGCGGCGTGCTACTGGTCACGGTGCACCTCCGAAACCGCTGCGGGCTGGGCAAAAGCGTCCTGCACCTGCGTATGCACATAGGCGCCCACCGCCACCTGCAGCAGAAACAGCGCGACAATGGCCCCGCCAAGCCACAAATTCACCTGATTCGACATTCGAGACATATGCCGATTGAGCTGCAGCAGGCACTCGTCCACATGCTGGCGCTCAGCGTGGAAACGCGCGTCCGTGCGGTTGCGCTCCTCTTCGATGCGCTCGTGCAGACGCCGGACATTGGCGCTGGCGCTGCGGTCAGCTTCGGCGAGGGCGTCCTTGATCTCGGCAAAGCCCGCGCGGACGAGGTCTTTCAGTTCGTCCTGTCCGCGTTCGAGGGCTTTGACCGTGGCGTCGTGCGCTGCGCAGGTTCCGTCCACCATGCCCTACTCCGCTCCAACCGCCGCGATCGCGAGGCGTTGCTTCGCCAGATGGATGCGCACAAGGGCGCGGTCACAGGCGCTGATTGGGAGCGGGGATTCCAGCTGGGGTAGGATATCCGCCACAAGGAAGACCTGTGTCCCGGCGCGGGCGTTCGCGTCAGCAACGCGCTCCATCACAAAGCTGGCCAGCTCGCTGTAACTCCCGGCCTGCGCCAGAAAAGCCTCGATGGTGTCGATGACGGCCAGCGCCTCACGTGCGGTGTAGAACTCCGCCTTCACTGCGGCGGCGTTCGCCACAATAAGCAGGCCCGACGCGGCGCGCGGATCCGGCATCTTCTCTAAAATCAGCGAGGGCTGGCCGTCGCACGGCGCAGGCGGCGTGTAGGCAGGAGCGGTCTGCGTGGCGCAGGCCGCAAGGAGCATGGCGCACAGCGGCAGCGGAAGCAGCAGCATCTTAAGCTTGCGGCCCGTGGCAGCGCCCAGTGCGGCCTTGGCGCCTGTGACCAGCAGGTCGTCCCACTTGCAGGGCGTTGCGGCCACCACCTTGTCCAGCACCAGCGTCCCCAGCGCGATAATCTCCCAATTGGCCTTCAAAAACCCAAGAATCACGGCAAGCGTCCCCATACGATCCTCCGGGGCTACATATTCAGGCTCCGCAGCATCTCGGCAATGCCAAGCCACGGCGCCACATGCTCGTACCTATCGAAGCTGCACAGGTACTGCCCCCACGCATCGCGCACCCAATAGAGCCGGCGCCCGTTGTCGCGGGGACGAAGATCGATATGCCAAAACGGCCGCATGCGCTTACGCCCGCGCCGGGTGCAGAAGCCAAAGGGATAAAACCCAATGGCCCCAACGCCCTCGCGCGCGGCGATATGCGCAAACTGCCGCTCAAAACTCAGGGGGCGACCGCCCGGTGCATCCCCAAAGCGGAAGTCCACAGCAAGGGCCCTCTCGCGGCCCGGTATGTCTGGGAAAACGTAATGGTAGGATTTCGGGGAATGCCCCTCAGTGGCGTAGGAGCACATGACGATAAACGGCGCGCCGGAAGCCTCGCGGATGGCATTGGCCTCATAGATCAAGGCCGGAGCCACCACCTCCACCCGAGGCCCCCACTCTCCGGGCACAAAATGCGGAGCCAAACTCCAGTCCACCGCATCACCATGCACCATCCCAAAACCCCGCTCCCGCAGCCCACCTTGCCAGCCAAACGCCAACAAAAAAGCCGGGCTGATTTTTCAACTCGGCTATAACACGGGGTTTTGGGATGGGACGTGCCAGGGAGGTACCAGGGATGCACCAGGGCGGTGCCAGGGAGGGGGTTGACAGGGTAGAGCAAGGCGCCTTAAATTTGCTTCAAAAGGCGCCTCGCGGGATTGGTCCGCGCGGCTTTTCACTGCAAAGTGTCTTCTTCTGTCAACGCAGCACGTTCTGGAAATCCATACCTTCCTATTTATCGCGCTCAGCAGAAAGAATACTTTTGCGCAACCGTTCTGCATTCTTTGGACTATCGAGAAGATAGGCAGTTTCGATGATGCTGGTATAGTCTTCCTGAGACATCAAAACCACAGATCGCCCGTTTGGCCGCGTAATGATTACCGGCTCATGCGTGTCGCACACCAAATCCATCGTCGATGACAAATTCTTTTTCGCTTCAGAGTATGTGACGACTTTGGGCACTTTACCCTCCTTTGCATTCATTCTGCTCAAAATACAAAAACGACGAAAGAGTAAACAACCGGCCTCTCTCGCCCCCCATTCACCGACTTGCTACCTCACCACACCAAATCATACGCCACACTCCGCCCCTTTTTGGCGCGCTGTGAGAGGATGCCCTTTTCCACCAGGTCCGTGATTTCGCGGTAGGCTGTGGCGCGGGAGGCTTTGGTCATGCCGCTGTATTTGCGGTTTGTCAGGCCCCCTTCAAAGCCGCCCCCGAGGTGCTCCGGCCCTGCGTCGAGGAGTCTGTTGACGACTTTGCGTTGGCGGTCCGTCAGCGGGGTTGCGGCGTGCTTGCGCCAAAACTCTGCCTTGAGAAGCACGCGGGCCATGGTTTGGCCTGCGGTTGTGACTGAAAGGCGGACCTGCTCAAGGAACCACAGCAGCCACTCGGTCACGTCGCCGTCGCCCTTTTGCGTCTGCTCCAGAACGTCGTAGTACTCGTTGCGGCGGCTCATGATCTGCGCGGACAGGCTGTAATAGCGCACTGAACGCCTTTCATCCTGCGCCAAAGCCAAATCCGTGAGCGTTCGGGCGATGCGGCCGTTGCCATCGTCGAAGGGGTGGATGGTCACAAAACGCAGGTGCGCCAGCCCGGCCCGAAGCACTCCGTCCAGCCCCTGACGGCTCTGCTCCCACCAGGACACAAAGGACGCCATCTCGTGCTCCAATGCATCAGGACGCGGGGCCACATAGTGGACCTTGGGCCGGTTGATTGGCCCGGACACCACCTCCATGTGCTCGTCGCGCCATGCTCCAACTACAATGCGCTTCAGGCCGGATTGCCCGGTCGGGAATAAGGCGGCGTGCCACGAGCAGATGCGCTCCAGCGTGAGCGGTTGTTCATAGTTTCGGGTGGCGTCGAGCAGCACTTCCACCAAGCCATCCGTGGCGCGGCTGGCCGGGCGTAAACCGCCCTGCTCAAGGCCCAGATGCCTTGCCACAGACGAACGCACCATCTCGCGGTCGAGCTTTTCGCCCTCAATCGCCGCGGTTTGGATTGCGTCCTCTTCCAGTGTTTCAGCCTGCGCCGCAAGATCGTCCTCAAAGCCGGAGCTCTCCAGCTGCGCCTGCAGCCGGCCTTGCTCCCGCCGGCACTCGGCAAGAGGCTCAAGCAGCTTCGATGAATCCCATGTAAAATCAGGCCAGTTCGCCTGTTCCCAGATATATTGAGGCATTTACGGCTCCTAATCGCTTCACTATTTGAAGCGATTATTACGCAGAAACGCTTCATGCGCAAGCCCGCGCTCACGACAAGCGGCAGGAATCATCTCGCTTTGGGCTCGGACCAAAGGCTTCGGCGTACCACTCCGTCAAATCCCCGGACCACGCGCGGTACACGCCCTGCGTGTCAGGATAGGCCGGGCAATCCAGCTCTTTGATCCACTTCATGAGTTTCTTTTCGCCGATGCCGAAGAACTGCATGAGTTCGCGCTTGCCGCTGAGCATTCTGGACTGCTGCATCAGTACCCTCCAACACTATCCGCCGGGCCTGCTGCCTCGCGGCGCCGGCGGGTTGGGTTTGGGGTGATGAATTCGAGGGCGGCCAAAGCGCAGAAGAAGGCGGCCGCTGGCGGGTGGTCGTCGAAGGCGACGCCAGTAAGGTCCGGCGGGAAGGTGGCGAGGTCGCCGGGGATGA
>NZ_JBUDSW010000261.1:0-5043 GCF_054921475.1 Desulfobaculum sp.
GGAGGACTGCATGTCAACGAATACTCAGGCAATGGACGGATCACTGCGCAGGGATTTTTTTCAGGAAATTCTGGAGAGTATACCGGGATTTCTGCTGGTCATCTCTGTGGCGGTTTTCGCGCACGTTACCGCGCCGCTTCTGAAACACTATGAGTTTTTCAGAACGTACTTGACCATTAAGGACTTTATTCTGGCTATCTTGGTGGGCATCGCCATCCGCAACACGGTGGGCGTTCCCAATGTGTTGCGCCCGGGGCTTCGGTTTTCCACCATTCTCACCAAGACCGGCATCGTCGTCATGGGCGCCAAGTATTCCTTGGCGGGATTGGTGACGGTTGGCGGGCAGGCGCTGGGGCTTATCGCCTTTTTCCTCTTCGCCTCCGCTGTGGTGCTGATGTGGATTGGCAAGAAGATGAACATCTCCACCTCGCTGAGCGCGTGTCTTGCTGCGGGGCTGTCGGTGTGCGGCGTTTCGGCCACCATCGCTGTGGCCCCGGCCGTGAACGCCAAAAAGGAAGAGATGGCCTACTCCATCGCCGTGGTGCTGATGTTTGGCCTGCTGGCGCTGGTGGTGTTTCCGCCGCTGGGGCAGTGGCTGGGCCTGACGGACGCGCAGTATGGCGCGTTTGCGGGTGTGGGCATCATCAACTCCGCACAGGTGCTGGCCGCCGGGTTTGGCTTTAGCGACGATGCTGGCGTTATCGCTGGCGTATACAACATCGGCCGCGTTATCTTCCTGCCCTTTGTTGTGCTGATGCTGACCATCATGGCTTGCCAGCGCTCCTCCGAGCTGTCCTGCGAGCCCATCAACAAGTGGCAGATTATCGTTTCCAAGTTCCCGGTGTTTGTCCTTGGCTTCCTCATCGTTGTGCTGATGAACACGGCTGGCATGATTAGCGACCCTGCCGTGAAGACGGCCAAGACCTTCATGGAATGGGCCTTCCTGCTCGGCTTTGCCAGCATTGGTCTGACCACCCGTCTGGCCGACCTCAAGGCCGCGGGCTTTACCGGCGTGCTTGTGGGCTTCACCGTGGCGTCGCTGAAGGCAGGCCTCGCCCTGCTCGCGGTGCTCTACTTCATCAACTAGAATCAACACAGGGAGTCAGTCATGCTGCGTGCATTGAAGAACCTCTCGGCCAGCCGCAAACAGGACCTTATGGTTTGCCTCCTCGGCATTGGTTTGGTGTTTGTGGCCATCATTATGAACTAGGCCGATTTATGACGAACGTTGGGGGAGCGCATCAGGGAGCGCTCCCCCAACACCCTTTGGGAGGGATTATGCAGACAAGTACCATCGTTTTGGCAACCACCGGCGGGCAGTGTTGCAAAAATGCCGAGGATTACGCACTGGCCTACTGCGCCAAAAACAGCGCATCCCTCGGCATTGTGCACGTTGTGGAGTCTAGCCTTTCGCACTATGGCTTGGTAGATTCCCTTGCCACCGAGGGCGACCGGCACGACTTTATCCGCCACGCCCGCACGCAGGAGATGCCCGAGGTGGAGCGCCGCCTTGCCCGCCTTATCTCGCGGGCGGAGGCCATGCACATTCCTTACAAATTGCACGTGGGCTGGCAGTCGCCGCTGTACTGCATCCTCAAGCAGTTGCAGGAGAATAACGCCCAGATGCTCATCGTGGGCAGCAAGCACAGCCGCCCCAACCCGTTTAGCCTTACCAGCTGTCTGCGCCGCAAGGCCCCCTGCGATGTGAGGCAAATCCGTTAACCCCTAAGACAAGCGCCATATGCAATGATCCGACGCGTCCTTTTCACCGTTTGCCTGCTTTTTGTCCTTGCCGCACCGGCCAGCGCGCAGGCCCCGCCGCCCGGGCGCATCACGTTTGGCGTCATTACGCTGAACCATCCGCTGATGATGTACCGGCAGTACCTGCCCTTTACCGATTTTCTTTCGGAGCGGATGGGCCTTCCCGTTGAGCTGGTGCTGGCCCGGGACTACGCCACCATCATTGACGACCTCACCTCCGGGCGCATAGACATCGCCCTGCTGGGCGGCTTTTCCTACATCGAGGCGCGCGAGGCCAGCGCCAAGGTCAGCCCGCTGTGCGCGGTGCTGTCCCCGGACGGCACGCCCACCCACCGCACCATTATCTTTACGACCAAGGCCCGCACGGATATCACCACCCTGCGAGACCTGCGCGGCAAGGCCTTTGCCTTTGCGTCCAAGCACTCCACATCCGGCTACCTGCACCCGCTGTGCTTTTTAGGCGCCCACGGCGTCAGCAAGCAGGACTTTGCCACGGCCACCAACCTGCGCACGCACGAGGCCGTTGTCCGCTCCGTCACCCGTGGCAATCACGACGCCGGAGCCATCTCCGTCGCGACTTTTGAACGCTTTGCGGATTCCGGCCTGCGCGCCATCGCCAAGACCGGGCCGCACCCAGGCTTTGTGCTGGTGGCCCGCAAGGCCGGGGTACCTCAGCTCCAGCGCCTGAAGCACCTTCTGCTGAGTACGGACTTTTCTACCCCAGCCATGGCCGCCCTGGCCGGACGCTGGACACCCCTTTTGCGTAACGGCTTTGCCCCGGTTTCCGACCATGACTATGCATCAATACGAACCTTGCGAGACTGCGCGATCACTTATGGGTACGGAAACGAGACATAAGCTGTCCCCGCGCGGGCTGCGCTTCAAATTCATCGGCATTGTGCTGCTCTGCCTGACGGGAACCATCTTCTCCACCGCCTATTATATGCTGGAGAAGGAGCGCGACGTGCTCATGCAGACGGCGCGGCAGCAGGCAACATCACTCACCAAGGCCTCAGCCATCCTCTTCACCAACACGTTCATCTATGAAGAGTTGGACATGTTGGATGAATCAGACATGATTGCCTACCTGTCATATTATGTGTCGGACGTTATGCGCACGGACCCGCGCATTCTCGCCTTTACTGTGGTGGACAAGCACGGGCGGGAGGTGGTCAGCAAAGCGGCGCCCGCTGGCGGCGACCACGCCGCCGCGCCCAGCATCTCGCCACAGGTGCCGGCACAGGCCAGCGTTCAGCTACTGGGCACCGGCGCGGACGCGGTGCTTGCCGTGCAGGAGCCGCTGTCCATCGAGTCCAAAACATGGGGCGCATGCCAGCTGCTTTTTTCCCTGCGCGACATTGAGAAGGCCCGCGTTTCCGTGCGCAATGAAATTTTGGCCATCTCCGCAGGGTGGCTGCTCTTTTCCCTGATTATTGTCGGATTTGGCGCGGAATACCTCATTACCTCGCTCCAGAAGCTGTCCGATGCCATGGTCGGCTTTACGGTGCACGGCGACTTTTCGGAGCCGTTCCCCAACCTGCCGCCGCGCAAGGATGAAATCGGCCAATTGCAGCACAGCTTTGAATGGATGGTGCAGCGCCTGCGGCGCGAGGAGCAGGAGCGCGCGCAGACCAAGAAAAAGCTCTTCCACACCGAAAAGATGGCCACCATCGGCCAACTGACGGCCAGCATCGCCCACGAGGTGAACAACCCCCTTGGCGGCGTGATCCTGTGCTTCAATAATCTGGTGAAGGGCAATCTGGACGACGCCGGGCGCGAACAGCACATCGAGGTCATCAACTCCGGCCTTTCGCGCATCCGCAAAATTATGGGCGATTTGCTCGATTATTCCCGCCAGTCGTCGCTAAACATGCAGCCGACAGCCGTGGACGATGTGGTGCACAAAAGCGTATCCCTGCTGGAACTGTTCAGCCAAAAGAAGCGCGTGAGCCTCAGCGCCCTCCTGCCAGGCGAAACGCCGCCCATCCTGATGGACAGCACCAAAATTCAGCAGGTGCTGGTGAACCTCCTCCTCAACGCCATCCACGCCACGCCGGAGGGCGGCGCGGTGACGCTGGAGGGCAAGCTGCACGACGACAGTTTCACCTTCATCATCTCGGACACAGGCCCGGGCATTGACGACGCCATTCAGGGCAAGATTTTCGATCCCTTCTTCACCACCAAGGGCGAGAAGGGGACAGGACTAGGGCTTGCCCTTGCCAAATCCATTGTGGACCAGCACGGCGGCAGGCTTGAGCTTGTACAATCCACAGCACGCGGAAGCATCTTTGCCATACACCTTCCGCGCACGGGAAAAGACACATGATACGGAGCATCATCGTTGTGGAGGATGAGCTGTCGATGCGCATCGGCATCCAGCACACCCTTTCGGCGGCAGGATATATCGTCGAGGCCTTCGAGGACGCAGACAGCGCCCTGCGGGCCATGGCGTCAAGCAGCTTTGACCTGCTCATCACGGACATGCGCCTGCCGGGCAAATCCGGCCTCGACATGCTGGGCACGGTGAAGGAGCTGCACCCCGGCACAGGCATGATTCTCATCACGGCCTTTCCGGAGATTGAGCTTGCCGTCAAAGCCATGCGCCTTGGCGCGTTTGACTTCCTCTGCAAACCTTTCTCCAACGAGGGTCTGCTCATCGCCGTGGAGCGCTACTTCAACTACCACGACCTGAAGCAGGAAAACACGCGCCTCAAAACCAGCAACGGTCTGGACGAGATGATTGGCGGGCAGTCCATGCAGCCGGTCTTTGAGCGCATCCGCGCCGTGGCCGATGCCTGCACGCCGGTGCTGGTCCTTGGCCCCAGCGGCACGGGCAAGGAGCTTGTCGCCAACGCCCTGCACAACCTCAGCCGCCGAAACGACAAGCCCTTCCTGAAAATCAACTGCTCCGCCCTGCCGGAACATTTGCTGGAGTCCGAGCTTTTCGGGCACGAGAAGGGCGCGTTCACCGGCGCGCACAAGCGCCGCATAGGCAAATTCGAGGCCGCAAACGGCGGAACGTTCTTCTTTGACGAAGTAGGCGACATGCCGCCCGCGCTTCAGGTGAAGCTGTTGCGCGTCCTTGAGGACGGAGAAATAACGCGCATTGGCGGGAATACGCCCATCACCGTGGACGTGCGCAGCATCTTTGCCACAGCCAAGGACCTGGAGACGCTCCTTGAGGACGGCTCCTTCCGTGAGGACCTGTACTACCGCTTCAACGTCGTCCCCATCACCCTGCCCCCGCTGTGCGAGCGCGGGGACGACATCCTCAAGCTGATG
>NZ_JBUDSW010000262.1:0-4995 GCF_054921475.1 Desulfobaculum sp.
AATCATGGAGCAGGCACCGCCCCGCAGCCAGCCTGCTGTAAAGAAGGCTCCGGCGTGATGTACACGGCCCCAAAATGCCGTTATGCTGAATGCATATCTCCCCCGCGCGAGTCTTGTGCATGGAGGTGCCTGTGAGAGCGGCTCTTTATTCTGCGTTTGCCGCAGTTGTCATCACACTGTACAGCGGCAAGGTCTGCCCGCTTCTGGAGGGGCTTGCGGTTTGGAAGCTGGCGGTGCTGATTAGTCTTCCACTGGCGTTGTGTTTAGGCCTGCGGCAGTGGCTGGAGCCTCTTGTTGTGGATGGCAGCGCGGTGCGCTTGCGGCCGCTGCGGCAGTTTCGGCTGGATTTGGGCTTGTACGTCATTGCGGGGCTGGCGTCCGGGATTGGCGGCGCTGTGCTGTTTGGGTTCTCGTTTCTTTACAGCGGGTCCAAGGTGGTGCTGGGGATGCTGACCGTTGGGGTCTTTGCGGCGCTGGACCTTGCCCTTGCGCGAGAGCGCGGCGTAGTGCGCAGCGCCACCCGCACCTATGGCCTGATGCATGCTCCGGCGCATTTTTCGCCGTTGGCGCGGCGCGTTGCCTTTGTGGCCATGGTGGGCGGGGGACTTGCGACCTGCATTCTGCTGCTGGTGACCATGGGCGACCTTGTCTGGCTGGCGGATGTGGCCGGGGAGGGCGCGTCGCCCGTGGATATGGCGTACGCGGTGCTCAAGGATATTGCCGTGGTGATGGGCGTGTTCCTTGTGGTGCTGTTGACTCGTCTCTGTTCGGATTCCCGCAATGTGAAGCTGCTGTTTGGCAACCAGACCAAGGCCCTTGCCCGCGTGAGCGAGGGCGATTTGGACGTGTGGGTGCCTGCCATGACCAATGACGAGTTCGGCGTTATTGCCGCGCACACCAATAGGATGATTGAGGCACTGCGGGGCAGGATGCGGCTGGTGGAGGGGATGTGCACGGCCCGCGAGGTCCAGCAGGCTGTGCTTCCCGATGCGCCGCCCTCGGTGCCGGGGCTGGACATGGCGGCCATGGGGCGCTTTCATGGCGAAATGGGCGGCGGGTATTACGACTTTGTCCGCGTGGGGGCGGGGGAGAACGCGCGCGTTGGCGTGGTGATGGGCGAGGTGACGGGTGGCGGCATTGGCGCAGCGCTACTGATGGCGTCGGTACGGGCTGTGGCGCGCATGCGTCTGGAGCATGCGGGGGCGCTGGCTGATGTGCTGCGGGAAGTAAACGCCTTTGCGGCCAAGAATCCGCACGGCACCGGACGTGTCCGGGGGCTGTTCATGCTGCTGGTGCGCGAGGCGGACCGTGAACTGACGTGGGCGGGGACAGGCCATGGCGCCGCTTTTGTCTATGACTCCGCCTCAGATTCTTTCCGCGAACTTTCGGGCGGCGGCGCGCCTCTTGGGGCGGCGAGGGACGCCGAGAGCCGTGAGGCCGAGGGAGCGCGGCTGGATGCGGGGCAGGTGGCGCTTGTGACGGGGCATGGGCTGTGGGGGGCGGTTAATCCCCATGGGGAGATATTCGGCAAAGCCCGCCTGCGAGAGGTTATCCGCCGGAACGCCCACCGCAATGCGGCGGAAATGGCGCAAACCATACTGGACGCCGTGGAGGACTTTACCCTCGATGCCCCGCACCGGGACGACTTGACGCTGGCGGTAGTACGCGCCGCTGGAACGCCAGCCGAGAAGCCAGCCGAACGCCCGGACGCGTAGCCAGACGGGTTGCCGGATGAGCATCCGGGCGAACTGCCAGTCGAGGATCCAGCCGGGCTCCTGCGTCCGCCACGGCGGGCGGTCTTGAGTGCGGTCGAACAGTGTTTCGCCGTAGGAAAATTTAAGCCCTTCGCGGGTAGATGTCTTCTGCCTGCACATCTTCCGGCGCTGTCCTGCGCCGGGGTATTGTCTGAGCCTGCATTCATAAGCCACGCGCGGACTCCCGCGCGGACTGCATCAGGGTCCGGAGTATTTGCTAGGCCCTGAATGCGCCGCGTGTGCTTCCTTGTAGAGCGGGGGCCTGAGGTGGAGTTGTATTCAGGCGCGTTTGCTCCACGAGTGGCCGCGGCGGTCCACAATGTCCTGCATGGTGTCGTTCATGATGGCGTAGGCGACGCTGATGTCGTGGTGGTTCAGGACGTATTCCCGCGCCGCCGCGCCAAGGCGTGAGCGCAGGTGCGCGTCATCCGCCAGGTGACCGATGGCCGCGCCAAAGGCCGCCTCGTCCGTGCCCGGGACAATGCAGCCTGTTTCACCGTCGCGGATTACCTCCTTGGCGGCTGCGGTCTCGGTGGCGACCACGGGCAGTCCGCAGCTTTGCGCCTCCAGATACACCATTCCAAGTCCCTCGGTACGGCTGGGAAAGGCAAAAATATCCGAGCCGCTAAAGACCTCGTACAGCTTGGCGCGCGGCATCATGCCCAAAAAGCGCACCTTGCCGGGCATGAGGTTGACGGCAAGGCGTTCTAGCCTGTCCCGCTCCTTTCCGTCGCCAGTGACGATGAGCATGATGTCCTTGCCCTTTTCGCGCAGGGCGGCGCAGGCACGGATGACGGTTTCCACACCGTCTGCCTTGACGCCCGGGCGCATCACCGCCGCCGTGGTGACGACAACGCTTTCCCGCGCGCCCCAGCGGCGTCGGTATTTTTGCCGCATCAGCATATCCGGCCGAAACAGACGCACGGGAATGCCGGGACGAATCTGGGTTAACCGCTCCGGCGGCAGGATGCGCTGGAGCGGCTCCATGTCCGGCTTTGTGTTGACGAAGATATGGTCCGCCGCCTTCAGGGCGCGCAGGTTCAGGAGAGCGCCGGGCAGGGTCTTGGGCGAGCGTTTGCGCTCTGCGGCGTAGGCGCCGGAGAGGATGAAATAGGGCAGGCCCATGCGGGCCAGACGCGGTCCCAGCAGGTCCGGAGATTTGTAGAAACTGTGGTAGGTCAGCCATGCGTGGATGCCCTGCGAACTGCACGTCCGCCGCGCAAGGATGTACTCCAGCAGGGCGTCGGGCCAGCGCCACGGCTTCCAGTAGAGCCAAGTGGTCTCAAGGGGCGAGATGACCGAGGTGCTGTGTCCACTGCGGACAAGGAATTCCATGGCGTCGCGGGCGATGGTCACATCGCTGGAGATGCGGGCGTGGTTCAGTGGCTTGAACGGGGCGTAGAAGGCTAGACGCATCATAACGGTGGCTGTGTGTCCGCTGTGTTGCCGCGGGCGGGCGCGGGGCCATTTGCCGGAGCGGGCCGGGATATGCCGCCGCGCTCGAAGGCGCGGGCAAGCTCGGGAGCGAGCTTGCGGTTGTCGAGAATCCGTTCCACCTGTCGGTGCAGGGGCGCCCCCCTCGCGGGGAGCCGATGCCGGGAGAGGGCACCTCCTCGTTTGCCCTCGGGAAGTGACGGCAGATGCCCTGCGCACAGGGCCGCCGTCGCCCAGAACATATGAAAATGCCATACGCTTTTTCTTCTGTAACGCCAATGCGTGCAGCGCGTCTAGTCGCCCTTTCTTGGGCGCACGGCGCGCCATGGTCATGATGCGGCAGGGGGCGCGGGCGCGGGGCCGGACCTGTGACGCAGGCGGCTTGGTTCAGGCCTTGTCCGGCATGAATTTGCAGGGCAGGTCACACGCCGCAGGAGTGCAGCGCAAGGCTTATGCGCGGCGGCGGGCAGGGGGCGTCGCACTCAATGGCGCGGGCCGTTTTGGTCAGGCGTGCGCCGGCGCCGTATTCCGGCAGGGCGCGGCAGATGCTGATGGCTTGCTCGCGTTTGCCAAGGGCGGCAAGGGTGGCCGCAAGGTTTGCCGTGAATGTAGGGTTGCCCGGTTCGTTTTTGAGCGCCATGGCAAAGTGCCGCTCCGCTTCAGACAGGTTCTGGCGGTCAAATTCGATGACGCCAAGGTTGTTGGCGGCAGGGGAGAGCGAGGGATTCAGGAGCAGGGCGCGGGTGAAGGCGGCTTTGGCCGTTGAGGTGTCGTTGACGAGGCTGTAGCGCAGCCCCTCCACCATGGCACGCTGCGCGTCATTGAGCACCACATGATCCAGCCCCCGGCAGGGGCAGCGCGACACGCGGCAAGGCTCGGGCGTGTCGTTCAGGCGGACGTCGTCAAGGATGTTGCCCATGATGGTCATGTCGCCGGAGCAGCGGTAGACCGTTCCGTCCGGTTCCATGCGGATGAACGTCCGTCCGGCATTGCAGGGCACGCCCTTGAAGTTGAAGAGCATTTTTCTGCCAGCATCCGGCGTGCCCGCGAAGATGCGCTTGGCTGCGGAGCTGTAGGCGGCGGGGTACTTGTGGCCGTCATGGAATCCCTTGAAGGGACGCGGCACCAGCGTAATGCCGTGGCGCTTGAAGAACCGCGCATCCTCCGGGTAGCGCCGGACAAGGGTGGGATGCAGCACGTAGTTTACCTTGACCCGAAAGCCCCGCTTGCGCAGCAGGCGCACGTTGTCGATGAATTGCTGCGTCCCGCCGATGCGTTCGCGCTCTTCAATATGCAGGGAGGCGTGAATGTCCTGCACGCGCTCGGGCGGTACGGTGTCCGCCAATTCGCGCACCTGTTCCGTCAGGCTGAGGTTGGTGTCTAGGGTCAGCCGGTGCGTCTTTGCCAGTGTGCGGCAGACTTCGGAAAAATTGGGGTACAAAAGCGGCTCACCGCCTGTCATGAAGATGCCCCATTGCTTCCCCGTTGCGTCTAAAAAGGATTGAACTTTTTCCGTTGGAATCAGGGGGCGCTTCGGGGGCGTGGTGTGCGGGAAGGAGCAGTAGCCGCACTGCAGATTGCATGCGTGCGTCATGTCCCACGTGAGATTGTGTGTATCTGGTTTCATATGATGTATGTGCAATATTTGGTAAAAAATGTCCAATCGATGCGTGGGGTGGTTGGGTTCGGTGCAGGCGGGTGGCGGCGGATGCGCGGGTGCCGTGGGGCGGCACAGGCCGGAGCACTGAGCGGGCAAGGGGCCTCTGAGCGAGGCCTTGGGCGGCGTGGACGCGCCAAGACCGGACAA
>NZ_JBUDSW010000263.1:0-4958 GCF_054921475.1 Desulfobaculum sp.
CGGGGATAACCCTTTTTCAGGACGGGACACGCCATGGCCAGACGCCTCATCGCGCTTCTTGCGAGCTTTGCCCTCGTTTTTCTGCTGCTCCCGCGGGCGCACGCGGATGCGGACGCGCCCCCGCGCATCGTGGCGGGGACAACCCTTATTGCGGACATCGTCCATGATCTGCTCCCGCAGGCCGAGGTACGCACACTCATCCCCGGCGGCGCCTGTCCCGGACACTACGACATCCGCCCCGGGGACGTGCGCCTGCTGCGCGACGCGGACGCCATCTATCTGCATGCATGGCAGACAGCGCAGCCCCACATCACCACACTGCTGGACGCGGCGCAGACGCAGCGCCAGCCCGTCGCCCTGCCGGACGCCGGCAACGCCCTGCTCCCGGAGAACAATCTTCGCCTCACGCGGCACATCGCGGCGGAAGTGGCAGAGCTGTTTCCCCAGCACAAACGGGACATCAGCGCCCGCGCCGCCGCACGCCGCCGCGCCGTGACCACCACTGCGCAGGCTCTCAAAACGCGCCTTGCGGCCTCGGGCGTGGCAGGGATGCCTGTGGTCTGCGCTGCCATGCAAGAGCCGCTGGCCCACTGGGCGGGGTGCAAGGTCGTCACAGCCTTTCCGCGTCCAGCCAGCATGACGCCCCAACAGATGGCGAAGGTCATCGCCGCAGGGCGAGGTGCAGGGGTGCGCCTTGTGCTGGACAATCTGCAAAGCGGCGACGGCGGGCACGGCTTGGCCGAGGCCCTTGGCGCACGTCGCGTCATCCTGTCCAACTTTCCGGGCGGCTTTGCGGACACTCCAACGTGGGAGGCCACCATGCGCGACAACGTCCGCAGGCTCCTTGAAGCCGCACCCGCCATGACTAATGCAGAGGACGCACAATGACGGCCCCCATCATCCGCATGGACAATGTCAGCGCGGCCTATGGCCGCCACGTCGCCATGCACGGCGTTAGCCTCACAGTCCAGCGCGGCGACTTTTTAGGCATCATCGGCCCCAACGGCGCGGGCAAAACCACTATGCTCACCGTCACCAACGGCATGGGACGCATTGCAGGCGGGCGGGTTGAGGTCTTTGGCACCGAGGTCACGCCGCGTTCGGCGCGCCTTCTGCGCAAACGCATCGGCTACGTGGCCCAGCGGCAGGACATCGATCCACTGCTTCCCATCAGCGTGCGCGAGTCCGTGGTCAGCGGAAGCTTTGGCCGCATTGGCCTGTTTCGGCGGGTCCCGCATTCCGTCGTGGAATACGCCGAGGAACTCCTCGACATGGTGGGCATCGGCGCGCTGGCGCAGCGACCCCTTGGGCACCTCTCCGGCGGCGAGCAGCAACGGGCGGCCATTGCCCGCGCCCTGGTCCAGCGCCCGGACCTGCTGCTTCTCGACGAACCCACCGCCGCGCTCGACTGGCAGGCCCAGCGCGAAATTCTGGAACTGGTCCGCACCATCCACACCCGCTTCGGCCTTACCAGCCTCATCGTCACCCATGACCTCAACAGCCTGCCCGACGTCACCAACCGTATCGCCTTCATGAAGGACGGACGCATGGTCTGGCAGGGCACCCCGCGCGGCGCACTGGATGAAGCGCGCCTGAGCGAACTCTACGGCACCCCTGTCAAGGTCGCCACCGTCAACGGAGCGCCCCATGTCTGTCACTAATACCGCAACGCCGCACCTGTAGGGAGGACGCCACAGTGGACGCATCCATACTGTTCTATCCCTTCATGCAAAAGGCCCTGCTGGCTGGCCTGCTGGCCGGGATATCCTGTTCCGTAGTTGGTGTGGTGGTAGTCACCATGCGCATCACCGCCATTGGCACCTGCATGGCGCACGCGGCCTTTGCCGGAGCCCTGCTTGGGCTTGTAACGGGTATGGACATGCAGGTCTGCGCCTTTGTGTTCAGCCTTGGCGCGGCGGCCATCATCGGCCCCCTGTCGGACCGGGCGGACTTTGCGCCGGAGACGGTGGTGGGCATCGTGTTCTCGGCCATGCTGGGGCTGGCGTTTCTCTTCATTGGCCTGCTTCCCGGTCCGCGCTCCGCCGCGCTGAACCTCTTTTGGGGCAGCATCCTCACCGTGGGCGAGCGCGACCTTGTCGTCATGGCTGTGGTGGCCGTGCTTCTGCTGGCCGGACTCCTCGCCTTCTCCAAGGAGATTCTGGCAACGCTGTGCCACCGCAGCATCGCCCTTGCCGCCGGGGTCCCCGCTACCGCCATCTACTACGCCCTGCTTTTCGCCACAGGGGCTACGGTGACGGCGTCGCTCAAAAGCATTGGGGGGCTGCTCATCTTCAGCCTCATCATCAACCCAGCGGCGGCGGCCTATCAGCTGTCCTACACCCTGCGCCATATCTTCTGCCTTGCGGCGGTGTTTGGCGTGGTGTCGTGCTGGGGCGGACTGGTGCTTTCCGCCATGTTCGACGTGCCGTCCGGAGCGGTCATCGTCATGCTGTCCACACTCATTTTTATTGTCTGCACGGCGCTGTCTCCCAAACGGCGCGGCCTCTCCCGGCGCGAACGCCGCTCCCTCACCTTTTCCCGGCAGGTGGACGCCACCACCAGCGAGCTTACAAGGAGAAAAACCAATGTATGACGCAAAGGCTGCCTTTTTCGACAATCAAGTTACCGCGCCGTGGGCCTCGGGCGAATACGGCGACAAAGAACAGCCCAAGCTGGACCGCCTGCTGGCCCACCTTGGCGACGTCACCGGCGCGCACATCCTTGAACCGGGCTGCGGCACCGGCCGCCTGACGCAGCACCTCGCCCAGATGGTTGGGCCGCAGGGCCGCCTTGTGGCCATGGACGTCAGCCCCGGCATGGTGCGCGCGGCGCAAAAACGCCTTGCCGACACGCCAAACGCCATGGTCTGCACCGCCGCCGTAGAGGATATGCCCCTTGGGAGCGACGCCTTTGACATTGTGCTGTGCCATCAAGTGTTTCCGCACATTGACGACAAGCCCGGCGCGCTGCGCCGCATGACCTCCGCCCTGAGGCCGGGGCGGCTGTTCGTTATCAGTCACTTCATCAACTCCGCCACCATCAACGACCACCACCGCAAGGCTGGGTCCGCCGTGGCTGACGACAGCATGCCCCCGCTTGCCGATATTCGCGCCATGCTCGACGACGTGGACTGCGCCATTGAGGCCTTTCACGACGACGAACTTGGCTATTTGCTCACGGCGCGCCTTCGCGCCGAGTAGCCAGCTGCGCGCCGCCACACCGCCAGAGTCCTCCGCCTATCCTGTGTGAACACCGGCGGCGCACCAGTGAAAAACGCCCCCGCATGGCATGCCATGCGGGGGCGTAATGGTACGGGGCATAAGGGGGACCAGTTACATCCGAAACTGCCCGTTCTCGTAAATCACGCGGGTTTCACCGCCGCGCAGGTGCGCGGTGACGGTCTTGGCCTCCGTGTTCACAAGGTCCCAGTGCAGGGCCGAGGAATTAAAGCCCAACTCGTCCTTGAGCAGTGTGGACAACTCCGACTGCTGCCCGGCATACGTTCCGGGGTAGGACGCGCCAAGGGCAAGGTGGCAGTTGCCGTGCGTGCCGCCATAGTTTTCGTCAAACAGCGTGGTGGCCATAAAGCGGTCAATAGGCGAAAAACGCGAATCCGTCAGTGAAAATTCGCCAATGCGGCTTGCTCCGGGGTCCATGGCCACCTGCTTGCGCAGGAATTCGCCGCCCTGTTCCGCCTCAGCGTCCACCACTCTGCCGTCCTTGAATTCCAGCCGCACGCCGCGCACATAGTTGCCACTGCGAAACGACGGCTGGTCCGCGTAATACACGCCCTGCGTGCCCCGCCAATCCGGCGATACGTAAATCTCAAAGCTGGGGATATTGTGCCCCGTTACGCCAAGCCAGCGGCGAAGTTCGCCAAGGCGCACCGTCAGGTCCACATGCTCCGACTCCACGCGGAAGCTTTCGGCCCCAAGCCCGTCCAGCCATGCACGCAGCTCCTTCACGCGGGCGTGCACGCCGCGCCACTCGGCAACCGGGTCCGCCTTGTTCAGGTAGCAGGCGCGGGCAATCTCGCGGGCGTAGTCATCTACGCTCATGCCTGCGCTCTTGGCGAGGGCTTCGGTGGGCCACATGCACAGGGTCCAGCCAAACAGCCCCGCCTGTTCGCGCTCTTCAAGCACGTCACGCAGGGGCTTGCGTGCACGGGCGGCGGTACTCAAATTTTCGGGGTCCACATCGGCCAGATGCGTCAGGGACTGCGGGGCCAGCAGATACACCGACCCATCCAGCGCGCGGGTAAGTTCCATCTCGCCCGGCAACTGGTGCTCCAACTGCGCCCGGCTGGCCGAGGAGTAAAACGTCTTTTCCATGATTGATGTCGGCTTCATGCGCTGGGCCACGTGCACGCCGCGCTCATGCAGGCTGGCATACACGGCCTCTGCCAGCGAAAGCGCAGGCATGTCCCACCGTACGGCCACGGTATTCCCGGCGCGCAGCGGCTCCGCGCGCGAAACATCGAGAGCCCAGAGCAAAACCTCAGCGTACTTTTCAATCTCCGTCTGTGTCAGCATGTGGCGAATCTCCAATTGTGCTCAAAAGAAAAACGGGATGCGTGCGGCACATCCCGTTTGGTTTCCGTTATATAAGACGCCTTGTTACGTCGATAAATCCCGAACCAGACCAATCAGATGTTCCGAGGCGATGATACTCATTTTTGGCGAATCAATGAAGTCCGGATACTGGTTGGATATCTTGCGCGACCACAGCACGGACGCCGCGCTGGCGTCGGCGTGCGTCAGCGGAACGTTGGCCTGCACCTTGCTCACCAACATACGCGACGCGATTTTTGGACCGCTGTTGGACACCAGATTCACATAATTCGTTGGCACACCCATAGTCGTCTCCGTGGCATATCTGCTTCAAGGCGGCCCTGCGCCCGCAAGGCTCATCCCTTGGTCACTTCGTCCCGTCCCTCAACATACTGGGGCATAACGCCA
>NZ_JBUDSW010000264.1:0-4867 GCF_054921475.1 Desulfobaculum sp.
GCGCGTCAGGGATGACATCAATGGCCAACAGGCGCAGTTCCACGCGGTCGTCCAGCGCTTTTTTGCTCTGCTTTGCCACGTCCTCGGCCAAGATGTCCCAGTGCCGCGCCGCCTGCATCTTGTGCTGCGTCTCCATTGGATAGGACGACGCCACAGGAAGCTGCGACTGGCACCCGGCAAGCAGGCCGACAACCAGCACGGTCATCATGAATAGTCCACATCGCTGCATCATTCGGGTACTCCCGCTTGAGGCTGCTGTCCTTGGCGCGCGGACGGCAACAGACCCCTCGCACACCACACCGCCACATTTGTCCTATCGGCGGCATCCCCCGGTTCTTTACCCTCCCAGCCACGTGGACGGCAGCGCGGCAGGACGCAAAACGCGCCAGAGCCGCCCGGAATGCTCCGGGCGGCTCTGGCGCGCAAGGGGGCGAAAAAAAGCGCGCTGTCAGCTTACGGCGCGAACATAGTCCTCCATGTTCACTTCCTTCCAGCGCTTGCTGACCCAATAGGCCGCGGCCCAAATCATGAGCGATGCAGCCTGTGTGTCATTAAGGCGTTTGAGCTTGGCTTCCAGATTCGCCTTGCTGGCGCCGTGCCTCGTATGCAGCAGGCTGATGTCGCAGGCGTCCTGAAGCCGGAGTTGCAGATAGGCAAGGCGGGACTGGTCCGGAAGGAGTTTCACTTCCTTGTGCGCTTCAAGGATGGTCATGAGTTCCGGTGTGGAAAACATGCCCTTCACCTGATTGATGGACCGGAAAAAGGTATCCACAGCCCACGGGACGACGAACTCCGCTCCAGCGCTCTTGGTCCGGAAATATTCCTTGAGCCACTGTTCATGCTCGGGGGATACCCGCGCCGCAACCTGTGCCATGCCTCCTCCCTTTCAGGAAAGCGCCATACAAGGTTCAAACACTTCTACAGACAAGTATATACACACGCCCATGCTTTTCATCAAGACTTTTTCTAGACAGCCCCAGGCAGTTCCCACGCAAAACACATGACGCCGTCTTGATTTTCTCAAAACTCCGGCCAACACTGCATCATCGCGCGCCACTGACCAACCGTCACGACATGAAAGACCGCCCCACAACACCTACTGTGCGTCTATCACGTACATATTGCCCCAGTTTTTCCCGGTCACATACAACCTCTCGCCCGCGGCGTCCCACGCAATGCCGTTCAGCACCCCGCCGCCACGGGCGCGCTCCTGTCTGGCAATGGATGCGCAATCCACCCACCGCGTCACAGCGCCTGTCGCAGGGTCAATCACGGCGATGCTGTCGCTGTGCCACACATTGGCCCATATCTCGCCGTCCACCCACTCCAGCTCGTTCAGGGCGCGCACGGGCCGCCCTGCGTCCGTCACTTCCACACGCCGCACAGGGGCAAAGGTGCGCGCGTCGCGCACGGTCAGGTACTGCGAGCCGTCACTCTGCCACAGCCGCTGCCCGTCCCACGTCAGCCCCCAGCCCTCGCCGTCGTAGGCAAACGTCGCCGTTACGCGCTCCGTGGCGGGGTCGAAGACCAGTGCCCGCCCTGCCTTCCACGTCAGTATCACAATGCGCTCCTCCGCCGCTGTTGCGCCCTCGCCAAACACTGTTGGGCTCAGGGGCCACACCTTCACAACGCGGCCACTGCGCGCGTCCACCTGCCGTAGGCCGGAACGCCCGTAGCGCCCCGTTGTTTCATACAGAGCGCCGCCGGCGAAAAACAGCCCCTGCGTAAAGGCCCGTGAATCATGGGGAATACGCTCACGCACCACGCATGCAACGCGCGGCACGGCGTCTGTATCAGCAACGCCATCCGCATGTGTCAGCACGACACACAACAGGGCAACCACTCCACAAACGAGTAAGACCACGCCACAGCGCCAAGAAGCATCCACACAACGAAGCATATCACCAGCCATATGTGTTTATCCGCCAACCACGGACCTATTTCAGCAAACAAAAGAACCGGAAATCATGCACTAACGACTGAAAAATGCATTTCCACTTGACTTTATACCCTATAACGCGGAGTACTATTAAATGTCTCGCAGTTTTGTACCCACCCTCGACATGGGTTCTGCGGGTTGTGTTTCACGATTTTTTTAAGGAGTTTTGGAAATGGTCAAGTCGATTTACGTAGGGAACCTGCCCTGGAGCAGCACTGAGGACGAAATCCGTGAACTTTTTGAAAGTTACGGCGAAGTGCACTCCGTCAAGATTATCGAAGACCGCGACACGGGGCGCTCTCGCGGTTTCGGTTTCGTCGAGATGAGCGCCAACGAAGCGCTGGCCGCCATCGACAGCCTGCAGGAGGCCTCCCTTGGTGGACGCGCCCTGCGCATCAATGAAGCACGACCCCGCCAGCCCAGAAGGTGGTAACACCGCTGCGCTGCAGCTGACTCTACCCCCTACATACAATACGGCCCGCCTCGCAGACTGCGAAGCGGGCCGTTCTCATTGCAAGACGGGGAGGCAGCGGAGGATTACTCCTCCAGCCCTTTGATGGACTTGCCAAGCTGGGTCATCTTTGCCCGGATGTACGACGAGGCCAAGTCGCCAAGGTCGTGGTCGCCGGTATGCTCCAGCCCGTAGGAGCGCAAATCCTCATCAATCTGCTTTTCCATGCGTTCGGACTCAAGGAACATCAAATAGATAAGGGTCAGCGCGGCGTTATTTTCTTCCTTGCCGTCACACAGCATGTCCAGGTGGTCCTGCGGCACCGTCTCGAACAGACGGTCCATGAACATGCCAATCCACTTCTCGTAGAGGTCGGGCAGGATGGGCGGCACGCAATCCGCCAGCTTTTCCGTAGCGCGGGGATCCACTTCGGCCCCCATGGTCACGCCAAAGAATTCCTGCAGGGCCTCTTTTCTGCGCTCGGGACTCTGGTCCAGCTTCTGATGCAGGACGGTCCGGATATGCGCCCGCATGGTCTGGGGGTCCATGGACATGGCTAGGCGTTCCCCCGCAGTGTGGAGTTGGGGCAGGTTTCGCTCTGCATGCAGATTTCACAGCCGCCACGGTACGGCATGGGCGTGTACACGGCGTACTGGCGGTTCAGGGAGCCAATCTGCTCATTCCACTCCAGCCCGCTGGTCTCGAAGAAGTCCAGCACTTCGGACATGGGACGCGGAAGCGGTGTACAGCTTTCAAGCAGTTCGGGAACGAGGCTCTGGGCGCTAGACATCACCAGCGTGATGGCAAGATTATGGAAGAACATCCCGTTTTCCGGGGACTCCTGCCACGCCTTCTCCACGGCGTCCTCGACGCTCTCGTTCAGGTAGATGAAGAGAAAGCCGTCGTCATTCTTGGCCATGGACGGCACGAGCTTAAAGGCCGCCATGCGGTCCTTCCAGTCGTTCCATGCGGATTCCAGCTGCTCCAGCAGCTCCTGGCTCAGGCGGGTTTCTCCGCAGACCTCAAGAAAATACATCACATCGAATTCCGGCTTGGGCTGAACCGGCGTCACTTTCAGTTCACTCATGTCAGACTCCTTCGAGCTATGGTACTCGGGCCGCCATGTGACGCCCGCCCGGTGTGTGTATACTCTTTACGCCGTGTTCTCAACCCACGCCGATAGCCCCAACCCGCCGAGGTTTTGTCCGAAATGGGGCCGAAACTTGACGCAGAGCAGTCTGGCGGCGCATTGTACGGAGATAATGCGCACCTCCATCATCGCCTGGATGGGCAATCCTTTTTTTAGTGCGGCGCTTTCCCGCCTTGGCTACGCCGTGGAGCGCGTGCCCATGCCGCAAGGCCGCCTGCTCACCTTTGACGAGGTCTGCGCGGCATGCGGCGGCGTTCCAGACGCCGCCGTCTACGGCGACATGAGCCAAAGCCCGCCCCTCGACAGCGTGGAGGACTGGCCCTGCCTGACGGCCTTTCACTGCGTCGACGCGCACATCCACAGTTGGTACCCGGCCTACGCCCAGTGCTTTGACCTGTGCTCCGTGGCCCTGCGCGACGTCATCCCCGCCTTTCTGGAAGGCGCCTTCACCCCCCAGCAAGTGCTGTGGCTGCCCAACTTCGCCTTTGACGACATCCAGCCCGCTGCAGCGTGCAAGGAGTGGGACGTCGCCTTCATCGGCACGGTCAGTGCGCGCACCACACCCCGCCGCAAGCGGTTTCTGGACCGCCTCGCCATGCACATTCCGGGGCTTGTGGCCCAGCGCGGCGACTTTCGCAAGCTGTATCCCAAGGCGAGAGTGGTGCTCAATTACTGCGAGGGCGGCGACCTGAATTTCCGCGTCTTTGAAGCCCTCGCCACGGGCAGTTGTCTGCTCACCCCGCGCATTGGACACGGACAGGACGACCTGTTCACCGACGGCGAACACCTGCTTCTTTATGACTTAGGCGACATGCGCGGCCTTGTGGCGCGCATCAACGCCGCCCTTACGGACAAGCAGCGGCGCGAGGCCATCGGCGCACGCGGCCTGCGCGCCGTCAACGCCGCCCACCGCGCAAGCCACCGGGCGCAGGCCTTTGCGTCGTGGCTTTTTTCCTTTCCCGCACCAACCCTTATGGCCGAACGGCGGCTCTACGCCCCGGCCCTCAAAAACATGCTCAAACTTCTGTACCTGCATTTCGCCGAAACCACCCCGCCGTCAAGGCTTCGTGAGGAGTATCTCAGGATGGGGACCCACCGCAGGGGATGACCTCCACGCCGTTTTCCACTATAGGCCTTGGCTCGGACCCCGCAGTCCGGCAACCACACATTCCCAAGGAGAATCCACATATGTCCAATCCCAAAGTGCGCATTGAGACGCCCCACGGCGATATCATCATTGAACTGTTCGAAGATAAGGCCCCCGAAACCGTAAAGAACTTCCTGACCTACGTGGATGAGGAATTCTACAACGGCACCATCTTCCACC
>NZ_JBUDSW010000265.1:0-4816 GCF_054921475.1 Desulfobaculum sp.
AACTGGGCATCGACATCATCCCCATCCTGACCAAGGCCGACAAGGTCAAGCAGAAGGAGCGCGCCCAGCGCCAAAGCCAGTGGCAGAACATCCTTGGCGGCGCCAAGCCCATTATCAGTTCCGCCAAGACCGGCATGGGGCAGGACCAAATCTGGACCGCCCTCCGCGAGGCCGCGCAGGACGATTAGCCGAGCCCGCCCTTTCCGCCACTCAGCACCTTTCCGCAATTCGATACACAAAAAACGCTGCCGGAGCATCACTCCGGCAGCGTTTTTTGTTTGGTCAGTCTTTGCCGCGCCCTACGCGTTTTGGCGCGTGGGGATGGCGCACCAGACAAGGCGCGCCCCGGCAAGGGTGCAGAAGATGATATTGCCCAGCCATGCACCGATGGCTGGCGGCAGAACGCCGTTCTGCCCCAGCGTCATGCCAATCATAAAGACCACATAATACGCAAAGGTCAGCACCAGCGACAACGCAATGTTCAGATAGATATTCTCCGACAGGGTCACCAGCGCCATGGCAAGCAGCCCCATGGCAAGGATGGAGAACGCATACGACCATTTGCTGTGCCACGAGGTAAGCAGCACCTCCACATTGGAGCCGGATTCCTCCAGTTTGGAGATGGTATCGCTCAGTTGCCACAGCGGAAGCTGAGCGGGGTCCATGTCCGGGTCCACCGCCAAAAAGGCCTTGAGGTCCTGCTTGATGGGCACCGTCACTTCCGGACGCTTCTCATAGCGGAAGGTCTGGGGGTTCAGCACGCTTGCGTCCTGCAGCACCCAGTGGCCGGGCTTCGCTTCGGCGGTGGCGGCGTCGTATTGATGGGTGAGGGAGCGGCGGTCTTCGCTCAGCTGATAGATGTGTACGCCGCGCGCCTGACGCAGTGCGGGCACGGCCTCGGCGATTTCAACAATATAATCGCCCTCTTTCAGCCACAGGTTGCGCATGGTGGTTTCCTCCACCACGTTGCCGCGCACATCCTCGGACCAGATGCGGCTGGACATCTGTTGCCCATACACGCCCACAAACTGCGCAAAGACAAGCTGAATCACGCACCACAGCAGGGAGTAGGCAATGTAGAACGACGACAGGCGGCCAAAGGAGATGCCCCCTGCCCGCAGGGCAAGCAGTTCGCGGTGGCGCGCCATCAGACACAGCTGGGCCACCACGGACAACAGGAACACCGCAGGCAAAATCTGCGAAATAATCAGCGGCAGCTTCACCGCAAAATATGTCGCAATGGTGGACAGGCCAAGGCCCGCCTCCAGAAAGTCGTCCAACCTGTCGAACACGTCGGTCAGCAGGTACAGCCCCGCACCAACGGCAAGACATGTAAGGATATAGAACATGTTCTGCCGCAGCAGATAGGTATTGAGCGTCTTATGAAACATGTTCGGCCTTCCGTCCCAGCGTTCTCAGGTGTCGCATCCACTCCACCACGGGGATGGAGCGTTCATTGGCCGCTTGCCGCAGGCCATAGAGTCCAGCAAAGAAGAACAGCACGTCCGGCAGCCACAGCCCCACAACGGGGGACAAGACGCCGGTTTCGCCAAGGGACAGGCCAAGGGACAACAGCGTGTAGTACCCAAGGAAGAAGCCCAGCGCGAGGAGCAGCCCCCAGTGCCTGTGCAGGCCGCTGAACATGGACGCCATGGGAATGGCGAACAGCCCCAGCACCAGACAGGCCAGCGGCAGAACCACCCTCTTCTGGATTTCCACGCGGATTTTACGCGCCCAGTTGTCGTCCACGCCCTCGCTGATGTTTTTGTCATTCAGCTCATGCAGGCGCGTCCACGACATTTCCTTGGGGCGGACGTCTCCGGGCTTGTAGCCATGGAACATGCGCGAAAGGTCCATGCGCACCTGATAGGTGCCAAAGCCGATAACGCTCAGGCCGTCCTTTTCGTGACGGTAAATCTTGCCATTTTCCAGCTGGAAAACGATCTCGCCCTTATCCTTGTTGGTCTTGATAACGCCTGTGGGCGCAAGGATGGTTGACGCACGGTCGCCGCTGGAGGCGTCCTTGACAAACACGGTTTTCAGCTTGCCGCTCTTGGTGTCCGCATTCTGGGCATAGAGGGTCAGCCCCGGAAAATCCATATTAAAGACGCCGGGTTGCAGAACAAGCTGCGTCTTGGAGCGGGCTAGCTCCAGCATGGTGGACCGGAAGTTCTCCATACCCCAAGCAAGGCCGGAAAAAGATATCCAGAACGTCGCGGCGGTGCACATCAGCGCAAGAAGCAGCGGCGCGGGCAAAAGCTGGTACAGGCTCACGCCGGACGCGCGCAGCGCCGTAATCTCAAGGTCCGTATTCATGCGCAGCAGCGTCAGGAACACGGCCAGCATGCACGCGATGGGTATGAGCAACAGCAGAAAAAACGGGCTGAGGTAGGCGAACATCTTGAGGATGTCCACAAATCCAAGGCTCTGACTGATAAGGATATCCCGCAGCTGAAGCAGTCTACCTATAAGAAGAAGCGACAGAAGCGACCCCGCACACAGCGCAAACAGCGTGGCGAGTTCCTTGAACATCTGTCGTTGCAAAAGTGATGGAAATAGCGGATTACGCAGGGGAGTCGTCCTGTTTCTTGAGGTTCTTTCTGTAGAATTCCACGAGGAGTTCCTCGTCCTTTGGACCAAGGTTGAAACGCATAGAGGCCTCTTGCACAAGGGCGTGGATGTCCTTTGGCTCATCCTCAAGCTGCTCACTCAACCAACGAACCGCACGGCGCAGAAGTTCACTCTCGGGCATAATCGTCGTCATAGTCCCTCCTTCCCGCCGGGTTGCGGGGTTCACTGGCATCTACACCATCACCGGGGTGCTTGCAACTTGTCCCCTCATGGGCTAGGCGCTGGTGACGGCGCATAACCGCCGCACATAACATATACTCTCAAGGAGACGAATGTGGAATCCATCGTCCAAGCCGCCATCCTTGGCGTTGTGGAGGGGCTGACAGAGTTCCTGCCCGTCTCGTCCACAGGGCACCTTATCATCACTGGGCACCTGCTCGGATTCACGGGGCAAAAGGCCAACACGTTCGAAGTGGTCATCCAGCTTGGCGCCATCCTCGCGGTGGTCGTGCTGTACTGGGAGCGCTTTTGGGGGCTTGTCCGCCCAACCGAGGAGCGCCGGTTTTCCGGAATATACGGCCTGTGGCTGCTGTTTTTGACCTCACTGCCCGCAGGGCTGGCCGGACTGGCCGCCCATGACTTCATAAAAACCCACCTCTTTGGCCCCTACACCGTCGCCCTTGCCCTAGGCGTTGGCGCGCTGGCCATTTTGTGGGTGGAGCGCAAACAGCGCCCCGCGCATACCAACACCCTCGACGAGGTGACGCCACTCTTGGCCCTCGGCATCGGCGCGTTTCAGTGCCTTGCCCTGTGGCCGGGCTTTTCGCGCTCCGCCGCCACCATCATGGGCGGCATGATTCTGGGGGCGCGGCGTACCGTTGCTGCAGAATACTCCTTCATCGCCGCTGTGCCCATCATGTTCGCGGCCACCGGCTACGACCTGCTCAAAAGCTACGACCTGTTCACCGCGGCGGATATTCCGTTCATGGCCGTTGGTTTCGTCGTCAGCTTCATTTCCGCGTGGCTGGCGATCAAGGTCTTCATCAGCCTGCTTGGCAAGGTGACACTGCGGCCTTTTGCATGGTACCGTCTCGCCATCGCGCCAATCGTTCTTGTCTGCTGGCAGATGGGGATTTTTTGAAAAAATCGTAATTTTCCCTTGCATTCGATTTTGAAACTCCCTATAAGCCAATTCCCGACGCGGTGAGGCAAAACTCACAGCGCGGCACCCATAAAGTGGCGAGGTAGCTCAGGTGGTCAGAGCATGCGGCTCATATCCGCAGTGTCGGAGGTTCAAGTCCTCTCCTCGCTACCACTGATTGCACAGCCCCTTCTGCGAAAGCGGAAGGGGCTTTTTCTGTATTTGGGGGCCTCGTCTCCTCCCCTCTCCAGCGCAGCGCGCCCATCCACGCCCCTTCACAAGCGTGGCAAAGGCGCGAGAACACGCCCCTGCCCCCATCCACTCAAGGCCCAACCCAAGCACCAAAACGGACAGACATACGCCTGCCCGGTTTGGGTTGCCTTGGAAGCCAAGGCGGTTAGGGGGTGGAGTTGGTGGCGTTTGCAGGTGGCCAGATGATGCTGACAAATTCCGGGCAGTCGATGAAGGGGTTGCGGTTGCCCTGCGTGAAGTGGACCCGTGAGTTCCGTGTCCGTTCACAATCGCTGACGGGGTCCAGCGTGTGCCACGTGAGGAGTTCGGCAAGGTTGCCCAGGTCGGTGCCATTGGTGCTGGTGGCATTCGAGGTCACAAGGGTCAGGTCCCCGGTGTTGCCGAATGCTCCATCGTACATCACATCCATGTAAAAGAGCGCCCGCGCCACGTCGCCCTTCACCTCGTCGGGCGGCTCAAATGTCGTTGCCGTCATCTTGTACGTTGTGCCGTTGAACACTGAGGTGGTGCCGCCCGGCGCGAAGTCGAGGTTCCCACGGTCGGCGTTGATATGCTTATTGGCGGGATACAAGTGGTGCAGGTCCACCGCGGCTTTGACATGCTCTTCAATCCACTCCTTGTCTTTCTTGTCATTGCGCATTTTGCTGGTTGGCCAGAGGTGTTCTCTGTTCCAGCAGTACGGACTGGTGTAGGTTTTGCTGCACTTGTCGCCTGTGGGAAGGATGTTGCGGCTATAGAGAAGACGCACCGTGGCATTGGGATAGCCGTCCGTCCAGAACAGCGAATTCCACGTTGAACCATAGCTCCCAAATGTCGTGTTTTGATGGATAAAGGTGTTGAGCGCGCTGCGCA
>NZ_JBUDSW010000266.1:0-4762 GCF_054921475.1 Desulfobaculum sp.
GGCGTAATGCGGGGCAGCACAGCAGGTGTTATCCGGTTTGGCCTTGTTCCGGACGCCTCCTTTAAGGCCGTGAGCCAAGACTTCGCGCAGAGTGCGTCCCTTGTTTCCCGGGCGCATCGGCGCGTTGTGGGAAAGCTGCGGTCCACAAAGACGTCTGGCGGCGCAGGGCCTGCGCAATCGCGGGGTAAGTCCGGCGGCGCTGGCGCGGGGCAGGCCCCGGCCCCCGCAGGAGGTGCGGGCGAGCCTGGCATTGGCGCGGCGCTTGGCGGCGCATGGGAGCATGCGAAGACGCTTGGCGCCGCGCTCACAAACTCCAACCGTGAAATGACGCGTCTGTCCAACCAGGCGGCGTCTCTTGGTTTCTCCACCGAGGGGCTGGCCGCGTGGAATGGCCTTGGCGCGGAAATGGGTCTGACTTCGGACCAGATCGGCGGCGTTGCCAGCAGTCTGCAGGCCACGATGGCCCAGCTGGAGCAGGGCGGCGCTGCGGCGCACGGGGCGAAGGAAAGCCTTGGCGCTCTTGGCCTGTCCTTTGCCGAACTCAAGGATATGTCGCCGGAGGATCGCCTTCAGTGCGTGGCTGAAAGGCTTCGGACACTGGGGGATACGCAGCAGGCGGTGGACATCGGGGGCGCGCTGATGGGTGACAGTGGCGGCGAACTTGCTGCGGGCCTTTCGGAGCGCACCAAGAGCGTTGGCGAACTGCTTGCCACCCAGAAGGAACTGAACGTGGTGTCCGAGGCAGGCCGAAGTGGTGCCAAGAACTACACAGCCGCTTTTGGACGGTTCAGTACGGTGGTGTCCTCGGTGACGGGTGAGCTGTTTGGCGTCATCGGCGGCGCTTTGGCTCCGCTGCTCAATGAGTGGGGCCCGCGCCTCGCCCAGTGGGCGCGCGAAAACCGGAGCGAATTCGGCAAAATTGGCGAGGCCGTGGCGCAGTTTGCCAGCGGCGCAGCCAAGGCGTTTTCCACCGTGGTGAGCTGCGTGACATGGGCGGCGGATGTCGTTGGCGGGTTTGAGAACCTTGCCATGATGCTGGGCGCTGTGCTGGCGGGAAAAACCGTGATGAGCGTGGTGTCCTTTGGCTCGTCGCTGTTGTCCATTGGTAACGTGATGTCGGGTATTGCGGGGCGGGTGTTTCCGCTGCTGGTCTCTGGCATCAAGGCCGTGGGCATCGCCTTTGCGGCCAACCCTATCGGATTCGTCATCACGGGCATTACGCTGGCTGTGGTGCGGCTTATCACCATTTGGGACGACTTGAAAAAGGCCTTTACCGAGGGCGGATTCCTCGGCGCTGTGGGGCGCTTTTTCTCCTTTGGCGGTGATGATGACGACGATGAGGAAGAGGACGAGCGCATCAAACGGGCAAAGCCCGTCCAGCATGCGAGGGAGCCGCGCCGGTTTGCCCCGGCGGCACGTGCGTCTGTTCCCGCGTCCGCGCCGCACGCTGTGCCGGCTGTGCCTGCTGTTCCTGCCGCCGCTGGCGCTGGGGCGGCCCCGGCGCAGGTCTCGCAGCACATTGATTCCATCAACATCTATGCGACGCCGCAGCAGTCGGTTCACGACATCGCGGAAGCGGTGCTGCGACGGCTGGATGAACGCAGCCGCGTGGCGCGGCGGCGGGCGCTACACGACGGGTAGGGCTTATGTCGAAGAGTATTATGAAACTCGGTGACTACACGTTTTCCGTGGATACGGCCGCGCCCGGACGGTTGTCGCGCTCCACGGCGTATCGCTGGGGCGCGCAGGAGCGCCACGGGCGGGAGGCGGCGCTGCAGTACCTTGGGCCGGGCGCAGACAGCGTCAGCGTCTCCGGTGTGGTGTATCCGCACTTTCGGGGCGGGCTTTCGCAGGTGGCGGCCCTGCGCGCCGAGGCGGGGCAGGGCAGGCCGCTGCTATTCGTGGACGGGCAAGGGGGCATCCATGGCCGCTGGGGTGTGGAGGGCGTGGACGAACCCCGGCAGCAACTCTTCCCGGACGGGACGCCGCGCCGTATGGAATTCACCCTGAAGCTCAAGTACTACGGAGGGGCCGATGTGGTACCGCACGAAGGACGGTGACATGGTGGACGCCCTGTGCCACCGGCATTATGGGCGGACGGCGGGCACTGTGGAGGCTGTGCTGGAAGCCAACCCCGGCCTTGCTGACAAGGGGCCGGTCCTCGCGGCGGGTGTGGCAATCTTCTTGCCCGACCTGCCGGACCCGGAACCTGATGAAGGGGTGAGCCTGTGGGACTAGCACGCAACACGTATGCGCCGGTTTTCCGCGTGGAAGCTGGTGGTGAGGACATCACCGCCGTCATCCGCGAGCGGCTGATTTCCCTCTCCATCACTGATGAGGCGGGGATGCAGTCCGATGCGCTGTCGCTGACCCTTTCCGATGGCGCGCCGCATGTGGTGCTTCCCACCACGGGCGCGGAACTGCGCGTGTGGTTGGGCTATGGCGACAGCGCGCAGTATATGGGGCTGTATGTTGTGGATGGCGTCACGCTGTCCGGGCCGCCGCAGGTGCTGAGCATTACCGCCAGCGGCGCGCCCTTTGAGCGCAGCGGCACGTATACCCAGCTTCAGACCCAGCGCACGCGGTCGTGGACGCCGGGGACGCTGGGCGAGCTTGCACGGGTTGTGGCCGCAGAACATGGCCTGACGCCCGCCATTGCGGCGGAGGTCGAGGGCCGCCGCCTTGGGCACATTGATCAGATTCGCGAGAGCGATATGAACCTTGTCACGCGGCTTGCCGCGGAGATGGGCGTGCTGGCCAAGGTGGGGGGCGGGTTCCTGGTGCTGACGCCCAAAGCGGCGGGCACGGCGGTGAGCGGTGCGCCGCGGGCGCGGGTGCGTCTGAGTCCCGGCGACGTGACAAGCTGGCGCGTGGAAATGGCAGAGCGCGGCGATTATCGCCGGGTGGTTGCCCAGTGGCGTGATACGGACAGCGCGTGCGACCGTGAGGAGAGCGTTGGTGACGGCGAACCCGTGTACCGCCTGCGCCACCCCTATGCCTCGCGCGATGCGGCAGAGCAGGCGGCGCGCGCCAAGCTGGAGGCTTTTCAGCGCGGGCGCGCCACGCTGTCTCTTACGCTGCCGGGGCGTCCGGATCTGCGCGCTGAAGCGCTGGCGCAGCTTGAGGGATTCCGCGAGGGCGTCAGCGGCCAATGGACTGTGACCAAGGCCGAACACAAGCTGGACAGCTCCGGCTACGTGACCAGCGTGGACGGGGAACAAGGGCAGGACGCCGCCACGCCTGCTTAGGCGCAATGAACAGAGCGTGACGAACACGGGCCGCAGTGTTGCCGTTTGGCGATGCTGCGGCCCTTCTGCATGAAGCGTTTGGGCGCGTGGTACTGCCGTAGAGGGGGAACATGTGCGGCGGGAATGTGTATGGCGACGGCTGGCGTATATTGACCAAGGTGCTGGCGGGGTGGGAAAGGGGATATTCGAGGGCTGTGCAGAGGGTGGTTGCCCAACTTTGCAGTGCGGCAACAGGGCGGAAAAACACCTCTTCCGCCAGATAATTGACGGTAAAAAGTTCGATATTGCGTTGACAATAGTGCCAGAGTCTGGCGTGTATACTTTCGGAACGCCACGTGGGCGCCGCCACCGGAAGGTGGCGGATGGAAAAGCCTTGCAGATGCGGCCGCAAAACGCGTAGCCGCTTTTTCATGACCATGCGAGTGATCATGATTATAAAATGCAATGCGATCAAACAGTGTGCCGAGATGTCGGGGCGGGGCGCTGTTGCATTGGGGGCCGGAAGGCGGCGGGTGGAGCTGTACCGCGCTGGTAAAGGTCGTTTCCCCGGCGCATTCGTGCAGAAAAGGGGGGCTGAGGCCCCTGTGAATTGCGCACTCTTTGAGGAGAAGACAAGTGTATTCGTTTCGGTCAATTAAAGGGAAAATTGTTCTATGGTCGGGGCTGTGCCTTGCCGCGTCCATTTTGGTGATCATTGCCTACACCACGTACACCACGCGGCAGGAGGCCCTGAAGGACGCCCTGCGGCAGGCGGAGGACCAGGCCACCGTTGAGGCGCTGAAGATTAAGAGCCGCTTTGAGGTGGGCCTTGATGCCGCGCGTACGCTGGCGCAGAGCTATCAGGGCATGCGCGAAACCAACCAAACGCCCTCGCGCGATGAGATGAGCGGCATGCTCCGCACGGTTGCCGCGGGGAACGAAGCCCTGCTTGGCGCATGGACCGTGTGGGAACCGGACGCGCTGGACGACGCGGACGCCGCGCATAAGCACTACGACAAAGGACACGACTCTACGGGCCGCTTTGTGCCGTACTGGAACAAGGTTGGCGGTCTGCACCTTGAACCGTGCGGTGACAGCTATCTCGACCCGGAGCGCGCGGGCTGGTACCTCAAGCCGCTGCGTTCAACGACGGATACGGTCTCCAAGCCCGTTATGTACAACATTGGCGGCAAGCGCCGCATGGTGGTGACCCTTGGTTCCTCCATCCGCGTAAACGGCAGGCCCGTTGGCGCGGTGGGGGTAGACCTGCCCGTGGACTTCCTGCAACAGATTGCGGACTCCATGACCCTGCTTGGCACGCGCGCTATGGTGACGCTGGTCAGCCATGCCGGGACCATCGCAGCGCAGACGGACAAGCCTGACCTTGCGGGCAAGCAGGTGACCGAGGTCTTTACCCATCCGGACAAGGTGCTGCGCAGTCTTGCCCGCAACGAAGTCTACCGCAATTTCAGCGAGGGCTATTATGACCTTGTGGTGCCGGTAACCCTTGGCTCCAGCAGCGACCGCTGGGGCGT
>NZ_JBUDSW010000267.1:0-4708 GCF_054921475.1 Desulfobaculum sp.
CGCACGCCAAGGGCCGTATCGCCGAATACCGCCGTGCCCGCACCAATAATCCACGCAATGAGCGGACCCTTGGTGAAGTAGGACAGCTGGAACGTGCGCGACCAGTCCCAATACTGGGCCTCGTCCTGCACCAGGTCGAGCTGGCCGGACAGGATAAAGGCGATGCGCGCCACGGTCGTCATCAAAATGAGAACGCCGGCCAATACACCAGGCCGGCATCCCAATACGCGATTGTCAGTTGTGAATGTCTGTTGATCCATGCACTCTTCCATGCTCCGCCTACGCGGAGAACTTGAGGTGTCCCTTGCCCAGCAGGTCGTGCAGGTGCACCATCCCGAGGAGCACGCCGTCGTCGTCAACGACGGGAATAACCGTAATCTCGCGCGCCTCCATCATGTCCAACACCTCGGCGGCCGCGATGGCGGGCGACACATGCGAGGGATTCTTGGTCATGACGTTGGTCACGGAGGCCTGCGGGTCGGTGTCCCCTGCGCACAGGGCGCGGCGGACGTCGCCGTCCGTCAGGATGCCCTGCAGGCGGCCCGCCGCATCAGTGAGGGCAAGGGCGCCAAGGCCGCCCTCGTTGAGGGCGATAAGCGCCTCGCCAAGGGACGTTTCCACGTCGGCCACGGGCAGGTCGTCGGTATGCATCAAGTTGCGGACACAGGCCTTGAGGCGCTGGCCGAGGGAGCCGCCGGGATGCCGTGTGGCAAAGTCCTCTTTTTCAAAGCGGTTCCACGTAATGAGGCAGGCGGCCAGCGCATCGCCAAGGGCCAGCGTTGCGGTGGTGCTTGCCGTTGGCGCAAGGCCCAGCGGACACGCTTCACGCGGGACGCCGCTGTCCAGCACCACATCGGACAGCTGGCCGAGGGAGGAATCCTCACGCCCGGTCATGCCGATGATGCGGATGCCAATCTTCTTGAGGGCCGGAAGAATGGCGTTGAGTTCGTCCGTCTCGCCGGAGTTGGAGATGGCAAGGACGACATCCTCGGCGCGGAGCATGCCAAGGTCGCCGTGCGCCCCCTCCACCGGATGCAGAAAGAAGGACGGCGTGCCGGTGCTGGAGAGGGTTGCGGCAATCTTGCGGCCCACAAGGCCGGACTTGCCAATACCCGTCACCACCACACGGCCGGAGCAGCCGCCCATCAGTTCCAGCGCGGCCACAAAGCCGCCGTTCAGCTTGTTCTGAACGGCCTTCAGGCCTTCGATTTCGATATCAAGCGTCTCGCGGCCAAGGGCCAGCCAGTCGCGTTCTTGTGACTTGGGTGTCATCTGATTCGTTCTACCTACAGGTTAGGGACCTACTCCATGCACAGCTTGCCGCCATTCTCGCAGGGCGGGATGGGGTAGTTGCCGTCAAAGCAGGCCAAACAGAAGTTATCCGGGCCTTCCACAGAGGAAAGCAGCCCGGGAATAGACAGATAATGCAGCGAGTCCAGTCCGATGTAGCGGGCGATGTCGTCCACGGCGTGGTTGGCCGCGATAAGCTCGCCCTTGCTCGAAAAGTCAATGCCGTAATAGCACGGGAACTTAATGGCCGGACAGGCCACACGCATATGAATCTCGCGCGCGCCAAGCTCGCGCAGTTTCTTCACGCGGGTACGGATGGTGGTGCCTCGGACGATGGAATCCTCCACCACCACGATGCGCTTGTCTTTGACCATGCTGCGTACGGGGTTGAGCTTCACGCGGGTGCCGAAGTCGCGCATATCCTGCGAGGGCTGGATAAACGTGCGGCCCACGTAGTGGTTGCGGATCATGCACTGCTCAAAGGGCAGGCCGGACGCCTGCGCATAGCCCACAGCGGCGTAGTTGCCGGAATCCGGGAACGGCATGACGAAGTCCGCGTCAACGGGCGCTTCCGTTGCGAGGGCCATACCCATGGCCTTGCGCCGCTCGTACACATTCTGCCCAAAGACGTCGGAGTCCGGGCGCGCAAAGTAGATCAGCTCAAAGATGCACTGTTTGCAGCCGTTGGGCTTGGCATACAGGCGGCTGCGCTGGCCGTCCTTGTCCAGAACGAGCATTTCGCCGGGACGCAGGGAGCGCAGACAGTCGGCCTCAAGCAGATCAAAGGCGCAGGTTTCGGAGGCCAGCACGTAGGAGTCGCCCACGCGGCCAAGGGACAGGGGCCTAAAGCCCCACGGGTCCTTCACGGCGATGAGCTTGTCGTTGGCCTGCACCAGCAGGGCAAAGGCGCCCTTGACGCGTGCGCAGGACTTGGCGACCGCTTCCTCAACGTCGTCGCCCTCCACATTCATGTAGCGGGCGATGAGGTGCACGATGACCTCGGAATCCATGGTGGTCTGGAAGATCGCCCCACCCCGCTCCAGTTCCAGGCGCAGCTCGTGGGCATTCACCAGATTGCCGTTATGGGCGATGGCGAGCATGGTGTCGCCAAAGCGCACCATAAACGGCTGCGCGTTGCGCAAAAGGGAGGCACCGGTGGTTGAGTACCGGATGTGGCCGATGGCGGTTTCGCCTTTCAGCTGACGGCTGAGGTGGCTTTCGTTGAACACGTCAGCCACCAGACCCATACCCTTCTGCTCGCGCAGTTTGCTGCCGTCCCAAGTGACGATGCCAGCGCTTTCCTGTCCACGATGCTGCTGCGCGTAGAGGCCGAAGTAGGTCATCCGTGCCGCTTCCGGATGATTGTATATACCGAACAGTCCGCAGTATTCCTTCTTCATGGTGATGCTGGTGCCGTCCCTTGGGCGGCGTAGTTGAGATTAAAGACCGTAGTATTCCTGCAGGCTGCACACGCCGGGTTCACGCTGCTTGAGTTCTCGCAGTGCGTGGGCCATGGCGCGGGCACCCGCCACCGTGGTGGTGTAGGGAATGCCGTACAGGAGCGTATTCTGGCGGATGACTGAGGAGTCGCCCACCGTCTTCTTACCGGACGCCGTATTGATGACAAGGTCCACTTCACCATTCTTGATGCGGTCCACCACGTGGGGGCGGCCCTCGTAGACCTTGTAGACGGTCTGGGTATCGACACCCCGGCGCGACAGGAATTCCGCCGTGCCGCTGGTGGCGAGGATATTAAAGCCCAGCTGCGAGAAGGTGGCGGCAACGTCGACGATGCCTTCCTTGTCGCGTTCGTTGACGGAGATAAACACCGTTCCGCTGTCCGGCAGCTTCTGCCCCGAGGCCAACTGGCCTTTGAGGAAAGCCATGCCGAAGGAGGAATCAATGCCCATCACTTCGCCGGTGGAACGCATCTCGGGTCCGAGCAGGATGTCCACATTGGGGAAGCGGTTGAACGGGAACACGCTCTCCTTCACCGCCACGTAGCCGCTCTTGCGCATGGACCACGGGTCGATGTCCTTCAGGCGCTGGCCCAGCATGACCTTGGTGGCCAGCTTGGGCAGCGGCACGCCCGTCGCCTTGGAGACGAAGGGAGCCGTACGGCTCGCGCGGGGGTTCACCTCAAGGATGTAGATAACGCCGTCCTTGACCGCGAACTGGATGTTCATGAGGCCCACAACGCCCAGTTCCTTCGCCAGCGCGATGGTCTGGCGGCGGATTTCCTCGACAATCAGACCGCCGAGGGTGATGGGCGGGATAACGCAGGCGGAGTCGCCGGAGTGGATGCCCGCTTCCTCGATGTGCTCCATAATGCCCGCAACGTACACGTCGCGGCCGTCGGACAGGGCGTCCACGTCCACCTCAACGGCGTTCTCAAGGAACTGGTCGATAAGGATGGGATGTTCGGGCGCGGCGTGCACTTCCTCGCGGAAGTAGGTGCGCAGGCCCTCTTCGTCGTAGACGATGTCCATGGCGCGGCCGCCGAGCACGTAGCTGGGGCGGACCACAACGGGATAGCCAACGGTTTTGGCCTCTTCCACAGCCTGCTCCACGCTCATGGCCGTGCCGTTGTCGGGCTGGCGCAGGCCCAGCTTCTTGAGCAGCGCCTGAAAGCGCTCGCGGTCTTCGGCGCGGTCGATGGAGTCGGGATGGGTGCCAAGGATGGGCACGCCGGCGCGCAGCAGCTGCGTCGCCAGATTCAGCGGCGTCTGGCCGCCAAACTGCACGATGACGCCTTCGGGCTTCTCGAACTCCACAATGTTCATGACGTCCTCGAAGGTCAGCGGCTCAAAGTAGAGCTTGTCCGAGGTGTCGTAGTCGGTGGAGACGGTTTCGGGGTTGGAGTTGACCATGATGGAGGTCACGTTCTCCTCACCGAGGGCGTAGGCCGCGTGGACGCAGCAGTAGTCAAATTCAATGCCCTGACCAATGCGGTTGGGACCGCCGCCAAGGATCATGACCTTCTTGCCCGCTTCGGCTTCCACTTCCGTGCCGTGCTCGTAGGTGGAATAGAAGTACGGGGTATGCGCCTCGAACTCGGCCGCGCAGGTGTCCACAAGGTAGAAGGTGGGCTTCACGCCGGCGTCTTCACGCAGGCGGCGCACGTCGCTTTCTTCCATCTTCCACAGGGTAGCCAGCTGGCGGTCGGAGAAGCCGTATTCCTTGGCCTTGCGCAGGATGGTGCGCAGCTCGGCGCTCTCGGCGGACATGGTCTGGCGCAGGCCGAAGCGGCGCAGTTCCTCTTCCGCATCCACGATGTCGCGAATCTGGCGCAGGTACCACGGATCGATAAAGGAGGCGTCGAAAATCTCCTGATCGGTCAGGCCGCAGAGCATGGCGTAGCGAATGTAGAAGATACGCTTGGAGTTCGGCTTTCTGAGCTTGGCCAGAATCTCGTCCT
>NZ_JBUDSW010000268.1:0-4676 GCF_054921475.1 Desulfobaculum sp.
AGCGCCGCGCGCAACTGCTCCAGCAAGGCCGGGCCGCCCGCTATGCGGTGGTCGATGACCGGGTCCTCGTGGTAGCCCGCAGCGTGCACGCGCAGGTGCCCCACCAGCGTGCTGATGGCGTTGCCCAGCATGGCCTCGGCAAAGCCCCGCGACAGCGCGCCAAAAAAAATCATGGACCACACGCCAATGATGACGGCGGACAAAATAACCCACGTCCGCCGTGGATTGCGCCAGATATTACGCCACGCCAAAAGCATATGCATAGCGCCGCCTCCTACCCGCCCTGCATGGCGTCCACAGGCCGCAGCCGCCGCGCGCGAAGCGCCGGAAACAGCGCAGAGAGCATGGTGATGCCAAACACCATGCTCGGCCCGATGATGACGGAAACCAGCGACAACTGCGGATACATCCGCTCCGGAATGCCATACTGCCGCAGCATGGCCCCGGCCTCGCCAAGGGAGATGCCGTGGGTCTGAAAGTACAGCGTTACCGCGCTGCCCCCGATGGCGCCAAGGATGATGCCCACCACACACAGCGCGGCGGACTCATACAGCAGCACCCGCACAATGCGCCACGGCGACGCGCCCACGGCCATCAGCACCCCAAACTCCCGCGTGCGCTCAAACACGGCCATCACGAAGGTATTCAGGATGGAAAAGGCCACCACCACAATGAGAATGAGATAAAAAATGCTGGAACTCGTCAGGTCCATCTGGATGCTCTGCAGCAGGCCGGGCATGAGTTCGTCCCACGTCATCACGCTCAGGCCCGTTACCCCCTGCTCCTCAAGGTCCGCCACGATGCGGGCGCGAAGGGGCGGTACAGCGGCTAAGGACTGCGCCCACAGCACCACCTCATGCACGGCCCCGCGCATGGCAAAGACCTCTTGAAAATCCGCAAGGCGCATGTGCACGGTGTTGCGGTCAAAGGCGTCCTGCCCGGTGCTGAACACGCCCTTGACCGTCAGCGCCGTTGCCGCGATGGACCCGTCGCGCCCCTGCCCAAGGAGCACCAGCTCATCTCCCGGACCAATGCCGAGATTTGTGGCAAGGATGCCCCCCACTAGGGCCATATTGGCGTCGCCGGAGTCCAGATACGCGCCGCTACGCACGGTTTGCGCCAGTGTGGAGATGCGCGCCTCGGCCTCGGGTTCAATCCCCACAATCAGGGCGCCGGAGGTGCGCTCATCCGACGACACAAGGGCGAAGCCATTAGCGCGCCGCGCCACGGCTTCAACGCCCGCCTCGCCCCGCACCACATCCGTCACGGCGGCGGGATCCGCCACCACGGTGCGGATGCGCCGCTCCTTGGCGTAGCCCTCGCCCAATATCTGGATGTGCCCGGTGTGGATGTGCACGGCAGAGTCAATCATCGTCTCATAGGTGCCAAGCTGCCACGACACGGAAAAGACCAAGAGCCCCGCCGCAAAGGCCACGGCCAAAATGGTCAGCGCGGAGCGGCGCGGATTGCGCCACACATTGCGCCACGCCATGGCGACATCCATGCTCACCGCTCCCTCACAGGGGTGGAGAGCCAGCGGATGGTAAAATAGCGCTCCGGAATCTCCACGCCAAAGGCGAGGTCCGTATACTCAAGGCGCGTCACATGCCCCGGCTCCTCCACCTTTTCCATCACCCACAGCCGCGGAAACAGCCGCCCGCCCATCATGGCGATGTCCGACGCCGTCATGCGCTTCACGGGGAGCATGTCCTCGTCGTAGAATACCTGCTCCAGCAGGATATAGTCCTCACGGATGCGCAGGGTCTGCTTGCCCCAGACCACTGGCGCGGCGGGCTTTGGCAGGCACTGCACATGGTACACGGTCAGCCCCTCGTGCTGCGAGGTGCCTGTGCGCGTGTGGGTGTAGTCGGCCAGCAGACTGTTGGCCTTGGCGAGGTCGTTGTTGGAGAAGTCGGACCCCATCCACGACTGCGCCATCATAGAGGGGGGAATCTTAATGGTGCGGTTGATTTTAGGGTTGTAGGTCCACATCTCCTGCTGCTTTTTCAGGGTGCCGTTGTTCCGGTCCTTGGCTGGGGCCAGCACTTTAAACACGCTGTCATCGCGCCCAAGGGTCCACGCACGCAGGGTCATGCGGCGCTCCCAGTCCGGACGGCTGATGGTCATCTCCACCGTGGAGATGGACGACTCCCCGCGCCAGTAATCCATAGCGCCGGAGACCACCTCCTCAGCCGTTGGGCCGTCCTGCCCGCCCGCGCGCTGCGGAGCAAAGCACAGCGCCGCCAGCACCACCGCACAGGCAAGCAGCGCGCACCGCCAAAAGGCGCGGGACACGCGCCGGAGTGCGGCCCGGTCCCCACCGTCCTCATCATCCATACCGCTTACAGAAAGAAGAGAGAGTTTCATGGTTATTTAACGGTATGAAAGTGCGGGAGAAATGTCCACAAGGGATGCGCGCGGCGCTCGGAGCGCCACACACAGCCATGGCGACGCAAGCAGCACGACGCACCAACGCACGTCGGCCCAGCCGCGCTGCACCGCATACGGCGCACGGCGCTACATGCTCACGGAGAAGCTCACGCCGAAGTTGCGTTCGGTTCCTGGGTAACCGTCAACGTTCTGGTACCGCTCATCAAAGGCGTTGTTGACGTAGACCTTCAGCGTGCCATCGGACAGCCCCTTCCACTCGTCAAACAGTGTATGCTCCACGGCAAAATCGAAGAGGTGGAAGGCGTCGAGATGTTCAGTTCGGGAATTAACAAATTCCTTTCCTGCATCATAAATCACGATTTCCGTCTCTTGCTTGTCCTTAAACTGGTAGTTGGCGAGGAGCGTCGTCTGAGGCGTCAGCGCGTAGGAGAGGCCCGCGTTGACGCGGTGCTTGGCGCGCTGGTCCACGGCTTGCTTTCCTGCGGGTTCGCCGCCAAGGGAATCCATGTCGATATAGGCATACCCCAGCGTGAAGGACAACTCGTCCGTCAGATGCCCACCAAGGACCACCTCCACGCCCTTTTGCTCAATCTCATCAAGGTTAATTTTATAATCCGTCCAAGGCGCAGTGTCTGTGCTGCCCCCTCTGTTCATCGCCATATAGTCGTAGATTTTGTAATACGAGAAATCGACTTTCATGGTGATGTCACCGGTCAGGCGGCGCTGGAGCACTAGGTCGTAGCCCATGCCATGTTCGGGATCGAGCCATGCCCCCGCAGGCCTCCCCTGTGGGTTCATGTCGCCATGGTAGTCCGGTGCCCGCCAAATGCGGCTGACGCCCACAGACACACTGGTATCACGCAGGGAGGCGTCCACATCGTCCAGTTCCCACGTCAGGAAGGACTTGGGGGTGAAGCCGTCAAAGGTGCGGTTGATCCAGTCGTCCTTACCCGCAATATAATTGTTACCGTTCTTATCGAGGTTGTCCGTCCACGTCTCCACAGACTCATACCGCGCGCCAAGACTCAGGTGCAGGCGCGGGGTGATATCCCAGTTATGCTCGGCAAAGCCCGCCAGCGTGCGCACACGTTCATGACTGGCGTAGGCGGAGTCCCAGTTCGTGCGGCCATAGCCATCCAGCAATTGGCTCCCTTCTACGCCAACGGTCAGGGTGTTCTCGCCGTTGATTTCCAGCACATCCATAAGCTTTACAGCGCGCTGTTCCCACTTGGTATTCCAGGAACCATCTCGCACAGTGCCATTGTCCTTCTCATCATACTTCCGGTCCCGGTTCTCGGTGCGGTGCGAGGCGGCCACGGACACCTCGCCCATGCCCGTAGGCTTCACAAAGTACAGGTCCACGGACTGTGCGATCTTGTCGGACGCGGGATGCTGCCAGTCCTCCATCATCCCTTTATGATACTCAACATGAGGATAATCATCATCGAAATCTGCCTGCGTCGGATCATTGGCCACGGCAAGGTTCCGCTCCGCGTCCACATACAGGTAGCTGAGGGTCAGGAAGCCATCATCCTCAAACAGGTAGCCGCCGCGGCCGTAGAACGTATCAATTTCCGCGTCGGTATGGCGCAGGTAGCCGTCCGTGCTGTAGCGCTGCACGCCAAGGTCGTAGAACACGCTGTCCACACCGCCGTGGCCGTCCAGATGCGTACTGGCGGTGTTAAACGAGCCATAGGACGCGCTGAAGTTCACCTGTGCGTCTTCCAGCTCTTCGCGCGAGGGCACGCGGGGGCGGATGTTCAGCACGCCGCCAAAGCTCTTGGCCGGATACAGCGCAGAGTGCGGACCGGGCAGGATTTCAATATCGCCAATCATCCACAGCGGGATAAGCGCCCCATAGTCCACGATATTGCTGGACTTGCGCCCGCCGCTCTGGCGGATGGTCAGGCCGTTCATGGCCGTGGAAAAACGCGTGGAATCAAAGCCGCGCAGGTAGACGCTGTCGTCCTCGGGAACCATGTCCGACTCCTGCCGGAAGTCCACCAGAGGCATCGTCCGCAGCACATCCACCACACTGGCGGGCGTCCCCGGCAAATCGTACTCTTCAATGTCGATGGTTTCGCGGCGCGGCTCCAGCGTCACCGGGCGCGCGCCGCGCTCCATGACGTGAACGGTGCCAATGTCCAGCACCTCGTCCTTTTGCTCCGTGTCCTCAGCCAGCGCCGGAAGGGCGCACAACACCACCAGAGCCGCCGCAACAAGTGCGGCTCTGCATGAAACAGGCACAACCATGAAAGCTCCCCCCTTGCCGCGCCGGGGCGGGG
>NZ_JBUDSW010000269.1:0-4669 GCF_054921475.1 Desulfobaculum sp.
TGCCCTCAGAAAGTAACCGGGCTAGTATTTCGCGCTTCTCTAACGTAAGGTGCTTCTTGCCCATGCAGCTGCGCTCCTTTGTGGAGTTTTGGTGTCGTAACCAGCAGCTTGCATGGGCTTTTTTGTTTCTTCAAGGTTGAGGTGGATGGTTCCCTGCCGACTGTTCAGTTTTGGATTACAATCTGCCGTGCCCCCTTGAGAATCCCATGTGCGCACAGACCGGGTGCGCTTGGATTGGGCGGTCGTCACCCCTGACGGCTCCCGCCTGAGTGGATGGGGAAGTTTTTTTGGGGGGCTTCGGCGCGTGGGGAAGGCCGGTGAGAATCCCTGTTGGGTGTGCATAAGAAAAAGGCAGGGGAACCCGCCCGCCCACCCCTATTTTTTGGACGGCTTCCGTCCAAAAAATTCTAAGGATTGTTAAGGAAATTATTTCCTTAACCCGCCGGAGGCCCTCTTTTTTTTGCTCTTCCTACTCTTCTTTCACCTCATGAATCCGCGCGGTGCCGTCGGTGAGTTCGGTGGTGTATTCTTGCAGGGCTTGGGCGTTGTCTTTGGGGAGGGTGAGGGTGAAGGTGGCGTCACGGGCGTAGGTTTCGTTGTCGATGGTTGCTTCGAAGGTTGGCAGGGCGCGTTTGAAGAGGGTGATGTGCTTGTAGTCGATGCTGATGCTGAGGCGCACGGCTTCGAAGCGCCGTGTTGTGGGCAGGGAGTCGAGGGCGAGTTGCACCATGCTGGAGTAGGCGCGCACGAGGCCGCCGGTGCCGAGCTTGATACCGCCGAAGTAGCGGGTGACCACGGCGGCTATTTCGCCGACGCCGGAGTGCATGAGCACGCTTAGCATGGGGCGTCCGGCGGTGCCGGAGGGTTCGCCGTCGTCGGAGCAGCCGACAAAGGCGGAGTCGCCGGCGGGTCCGGCGTTGAAGGCCCAGCAGTTGTGGTTGGCGTCGGGGTGCTGGGCTTTGATGTCGGCGATGAAGGCGCGGGCTTCGTCAACGGTGGTCACGTGGGCGATGGTGGTGATGAAGCGGCTGCGCTTGATGGAATCCTCGGCGCTGTGGCGGGGGATGGCGGGTATGGCGTATTCCTGTGACATGGGTGGATGCATACCGGGATGCGCGCGGAAGTGCAATCGGCGGCGCTTGGGGCTTTGACGAGTGCGGCTGACCTGGGCTAACGAGGCAGGATGAAGAACGAACGATGCATCACGGCGTGTACATTGGACTGTCCCGATACGTGTTCCCTTGTGGCGCAGCGGGACGAGGACGGGGCGATACGCCTCCGGGGCAATCCTGATCACCCTTTCACGCGCGGCTTTATGTGCAGCAAGACGCAGCGCTTTGGCGAGCGCCTGACGCATGGCGAGCGCATTACGCAGCCATTGGTCCGCGAGGGCGGCAATTATTGGCCTGTGACGTGGGACGAAGCCTTTTCGCTTATTGCGCGGCGCGTGAACAAGCTGCGGCGAACGCCGGAGTCCATCCTGCATGTGCGCGGCTTTGGCTACCGCGGGGTGCTGGCGGATGCATCGAAGTATTTTTTCCGCTCGCTCGGGGCGTCGGCCACCAGCGGTTCTGTGTGCGATGAAGCGGGCATTGCCGCGTGCGAGCAGGACTTTGGCGAGCTGGCGCAGAATGCGCCGGATGACCTGTTGCGCGCCCGGCGCATTGTGAACTGGGGGCGTGACTTGTCGCGGAGTTCCGTGCACTTGGCGGCGCTGGTGCGTCAGGCGAAGAAGGGCGGCGCGCAGGTGCTGACCATTTCGCCGGGCGGCGATGGCAACGCGGACTTTTCCGACGCGTTGGTGCGCATCCGGCCGGGGACGGACCGCTTCCTTGCGGCGGCGCTGTGCAAGGGGCTGATGGAGCACGGCGTGGACGTGGCGGTGGCGCGCCGGTGCGCCAATCTGGACGCCCTGTCGCGCGGGCTGGAACGCTGGACCGTGGCGGAATTGCTGGCGCGGTGCGAGGTTACGCCCAGCGACTACGCGGAACTGCTGCGGTGGTACGTGGAAGAGGGGCCGACGGCAACGCTGATTGGCTGGGGCCTGCAACGCTACGTGCACGGCGGCGAGAATGTGCGGTTTATTAATGCGGTTGCCCTGCTCTCGGGGAATATTGGCGTGTCCGGGGGCGGGAGCTATTATGGCATTTCCTCCAGCAGAAATTTTGTGAAGTGGGCAAAGGCCGCGGGAACGCCGCCGCGCAAGCTGCCCATCCATGACCTTGGCCGCGCCATCCTGCGGGCGGACCCGCCTGTGGAAATGATATGGGTGGACGGCATGAACCCCGTGAATCAGATTCCGGCTGGCGATGTCCTTGAGGAGGCGTTCGGCAAGTGCGGGTTTGTCGTGGTGGTGGAGTCGTTCTTTACGGACACGGCGCTGCGGGCGGATTTGATTTTGCCGTGCGCGCTGATGATGGAGCGCGAGGACGTGGTTGGCTCGTCCATGCACAACTATGTGAACTGGTCGGCCAAATGCTTTGACCCGCCGGGAGAGGCGCGGTGCGACTGGGACATCTATGCCGAGCTTGGGCGCAGATTGGAGCAGCCCATCCACCTGCCGGACCCGGAAGAGGTCTTGAAAACGGCGCTGGATTCGCCGTCCCTTGGAGTGACGCCGGATGCACTGCGTGAGCGCGGCTTTGTTGAGGGGCGGTGGCCCAAGGTCGCGTTCGAGGGGCTGACGTTCAGCCACGCGGACGGCCTGTACCGCTTCCCCGAGCATCTGCACGAGGAGCCGGCCGTGGACGCGGAGTACCCCAGCCAACTGCTGACGTTGGTCAGCAAGCGCGCCATCCACTCGCAGATTCCCTTTGACGAGGACCCGGAAGCGCCGGAGGCGTTCGTCTCGCCGCAGAATCCGGAACTCCGGGGGCTGGACCTTGAGCGGCAGGTGTACGTGGCCACGGCGCGCGGGCGCGTGGCAGTGCGCGTGCGGCTGGACGAGAGCCTGCACCCGGGGGTGATTGTGGTGCGCCGTGGCGGCTGGATGCGCCACCAGCGGTGCCTGAATCCGCTTATTACGCCGAGTGAAACCGACCTTGGCGGCGGCACCGCGTACTACAGCCAGCGCGTGCGGCTGGAGAATTAACGCGGCGCGTCTGCGCGCATAAGTTGATGTTCAGGGGCGGCCCTTCCTGCGGGAGGGGGCGCCCCTTTTTTGGTGGGGACTGGGCGGCGCGTCGATGCGGGGGACGGGCTAGGCCCGGTGGGCAAGGTTGCCTTCGCCGGTTTGGCGCTCGCCAAGGGGCAGGCGGATGATGAAACAGGCGCCGTGGCCGGGTTCGGAGCGCACGTGGAATTCGCCGCCGTGGTTCTGGGTGATGATGAAGTACGATACGGACAGGCCAAGGCCTGTGCCCACACCCGGCGGCTTGGTCGTGTAGAACGGCTCAAAGATGCGCTTTTGCAGGGCGGTGTCCATGCCGGGGCCGTTATCCTGCACCTCGATGACGGCCATGGTGCGTTCCTTTTTTGTGCGCACGGTGATTTGGGGCGGCGCGCCGTTTGTGCCGTGGATGGCCATGGCCTGTGTGGCGTTGCGCAGTATGTTCAGCAGAACCTGCTCGATTTCTGTGCGGATGCAGACCACGTCGGGCAGACCGTCGGCGTGCTCGCGCACGATGTCCACTTTGCGGAAGTCGTACTTTTTTTTCATGTCGTAGTCGTTGGCGGCAAGCTCGATGGTGTCGGCGACGATGTCCTCCAGCCGTGCGGGGAGCATGCGCGATTCGCTCTTCCGGCTAAAGTCCAACATGTTGGAGACGATGCGCGCCGCGCGCTTGCCTGCATCGCGGATGCCGGTGAGCATGCGGAAGATTTTGCGGCGCTCCATATACTCGCGCACGGTGTCCAGCGTGGTTCCGGATTCGTCCGCCGCGCGGATGTTGGCGGGCAGGTCCGGCGACAGGCGGCGCTCGACGTTTTGCACGCCTTGGAGGATGGCCCCAAGGGGATTGTTGATTTCGTGCGCCATGCCCGCGGCCAAACCGCCAACGGAGAGCATCTTCTCCGTCTGAATCATCATTTCCTCAATGCGGACGCGGTCTGTGACGTCGTCCACGCGGATGACCGCGCCGGCCTCGCGGCTGGAGAGCAGGGGATAGATGGCGATATCCTCGTAGCATTCTTCGCCATCCACGGTGTGGGGGCGACGGCGCATGACATAGGGCGACCCTTCGTTGATGGCGGCAAGGACGTTGCTCATCTCCGGCGCAAGGCGGGGGAGCACGTCGGCAAGGGGGGAGCCGATGGCCTGCATGGGGGAGAGGCCTGTGTCGTCCGTGGCGCGGCGGTTCCACTGGTTGACGACGCCCTCTGGCGTCACGCTGACGAGGATGGAGGGCATGGAGTCAAAGACGCTGGTCAGGCGCTGTTGCAGGCGTTTTGCTTCCTGCTCGGCCTTGCGGCGGTCGACTATTTCGTTGCGCAGGGCGGCGTTGCGCTCGCGCAGTTCGGAGTTTTTGGCGTCGATTTCCTCGTACGAGGCCGCAAGCTGGTCGGACATATGGTTGAACGCCGTGCCCAGCTCGCCGATTTCATCGTTGCTGGTGATGGCGACACGGTGGCTAAAGTCGCCCCGGCGCGTTTCGTCAATGGCGTCGCGCAGGTCGTGGATGGGGTGGATGATGGTGCGGATCATGCTGAGATTGAGGACGATGACCATCAC
>NZ_JBUDSW010000270.1:0-4660 GCF_054921475.1 Desulfobaculum sp.
ATAACGCCGCCCACGGACAGCGCGGGCGCGGGGGGAGTGCGCCCATGCGCCCAGCTACCGCGCCCCGCCACCACGCCGGACATGGGGCATTTGCAATTGCCTTGTGTTGCGGTATTGCAGACCTATTAAATCGTTCAATTTTCTCGTCACGTGTTCGGAGGCGAAGTGCAAAAAGGTTTCTTTCAAGTCGTCAGCCCGGAAACATTCATCGGCCTGCTCAAGGATTTTCCCGCCCTCGCGCAGACATCCGTCCCCCTGCACGACGCGGCGGGGCGCGTTCTTGCCAGCGACGTCACCGCCGCCGAAGACCTGCCCATGGTCAACCGCTCGTGCATGGATGGCTACGCCGTCAACGCGCGCGATGCCTTTGGGGCAAGCGAATCCAACCCGGCCTATCTGGAGTGCCGGGGCAGTCTGTCCATCGATGAACAGCCCTCAGCCCCCCTGTCCCGCGGGGACTGTGTGGGCATTGTCACCGGCGGCACCCTGCCCGAAGGGGCGGACGCCGTGGTGATGGTGGAACACACCCAAGAGCTTGGCGCTGGCACCATTGAATTCCGCAAATCTGTCGCCCCCGGCGACAACGTTATGCAGCGCGGCGAGGACGCCCGGGCAGGACAGCCCGCCCTCACTGCCGGCACCCCCCTGCGCCCACAGGAGGTCGGCTTGTTGGCCGCCCTTGGCGTCAGCGAGGTGCCGGTGCGAAAGCGCCCGCGCGTGGGCCTCATCTCCACCGGAGACGAACTTATCCCCGTCACGGACACGCCCCGTCCGGGACAAATCCGCGATGTAAACAGCTACGCCCTCGGCGCGCTGGTGCGCACCGCTGGCGGCGTGCCCACGCTGTACGGCCTGGTGCGCGATGACGAGGCAAGCCTTGCCGCTGCCATCAAACAAGGCGTAGAAGAAAATGACGTGGTGCTCATCTCCGGCGGCAGTTCCATTGGCGTGCGCGACCTGACGCAGGCCGCCATTGAGGAGTTGCCCGACGCGCAGGTGCTGGCCCACGGCGTTGCCGTCAGCCCCGGCAAGCCCACCATTCTGGCCCGCGCAGGCAGCACCGCCGTATGGGGACTGCCCGGACAGGTCACCTCCGCACAGGTGGTAATGCACGTGTTCGGCCTGCCCTTTTTGCGCCACATCGCCGGGGACGGGGACGCCTTTGCCCCGCGCCGCCGCAGCGTGCGCCGCGCCACCCTCGGGCGCAACATCGCCTCCAAACAGGGACGCGAGGACTACGTCCGGGTCCGGCTGGAAACCCGAGAGGACGGCGCCAGCATAGCCACGCCCGTCCTTGGCAAATCCGGCCTGCTGCGCACCATGCTCCGCGCCGACGGGCTGGTCCGCATCCCGGCGGATACGGAAGGCCTCTTCGAGGGCCACCCCGTGGACGTGTGGCTGCTCAACTAACAGCGGCCAAGAACAGGCACAGCACCACACAGCACAGCAACGGCAGGCCCGCGCCACAGCGCATGAACAGCCAAAGCACCGCACACAGCGAAGGCACCCATGAAGCGCAATATCTATCTCGACACCATTCCCATTGACGAAGCCGTGGGCAAGGTTCAGGCCGCCCTAGACAGGGAAAGCCTCCTCGGCACCGAAACCATTCCCACCCACGAGGCCGCAGGCCGCATCACGGCGTGCGCCATCCATGCGCGGCTGTCCTCGCCCACCTACCACAGCGCGGCCATGGACGGCATTGCCGTGGACGCCGAAGCCACCTTTGCCGCGCGCGAAGACGAGCCCCTCACCCTTGGGGCGGACGCCTTTGTCCCGGTCAACACCGGCAACCCGCTGCCGGGCGGCACCAACGCCGTCATCATGATCGAAAATGTGGTCATGACCGCCGACGGCAGCGCCCGCATTGAGGCGCCGGCCTTTCCGTGGCAGCACGTACGCCGCATCGGCGAAGACATCGTCGCCACGGAACTGCTCATCCCCCAGAACCACGAGCTCACGGCCTATGACATTGGCGCGCTGCTCTCTGCGGGCATCTGGGAGGTCACCGTGCATGAGCGCATTATCATGCACGTCATTCCCACCGGCGACGAGGTGCTGGACTTTACGGACCGCCCGACCCCGGCGCCGGGGCAAGTTGTGGAGAGCAACTCGCAGGTCTTTGCCGCACTGGCGCAAAGCTGGGGCATCGACATCCGCCGCACCGCGCCCGTCCCGGACAAGCCCGGCGCCCTCATCGAGGCCGTGGAAGACGCCCTTGGCACGGACGCGCACATTATCGTCATTGGCGCAGGCTCCTCGGCCGGCGCCAAGGACTACACCCGCACCGTCATGGAGAGCGTCGGCAGCGTGCTGGTGCACGGCATTAAGGCCATGCCCGGCAAGCCCACCCTGCTGGGCATGGCGGACAAGGCCCACGGCGGCAAGCTGCTTGTGGGCGCGCCGGGCTATCCCGTCAGCGCGGTGGTGTGCATGGAGGAACTGGTGGCCCCGCTGTGCGCGTGGCTGACCCGCCGCACCCTGCCCCGCCGCCCGGAAGTGGACGTGGAGCTCACGCGCAGCGTGCCGTCCAAGCTGGGCATGGAAGAATTCTTGCGCCTGTCCATCGGCCGCGTTGGCGGCAAGTACGTCGCCACGCCCCTGTCGCGCGGGGCGGGCATGATTACCACCATGACCCGCGCGCAGGGCATCTGCCGCATTCCGGCCAACTCCGAGGGCGTGGAACAGGGCGCCACCGTCCGCGCCGACCTGCGCGTGCCGCAGGACGCGCTGGAGCGCACCCTTGTCGCCGTGGGCAGCCATGACAACACCATAGACCTGCTCGCCAACGCCCTCATGGGGCTGGAGACGCCCATCCACCTTGCCTCCACCCATGTGGGCAGCATGGGCGGACTCATGGCCGTCAAAAACGGTTCCTGCCACATGGCGGGCACCCACCTCTTCGACCCCGAAACCGGCGACTACAACACGCCCTTTGTGCGCAAATATCTCCCGGATGTGGACGCGGTGCTGGTCAACCTTGCGGTGCGCCATCAGGGCCTCATGGTCCCGGCAGGAAACCCCAAAGGCATCTCGGGCGTTGACGACCTCACCCGCGAGGACGTGCAGTTCATCAACCGCCAGCGCGGGGCGGGAACCCGCATCCTGCTGGACTGGCACCTCTCCGAGGCCGGCATCACGCCCCAGCAGGTCAACGGCTACGACAAGGAAGAATTCACCCACATGGCCGTGGCGGTAAACGTGCTCACCGGCGCGGTGGACTGCGGGCTGGGCATCATGGCCGCCGCCCGCGCCCTCGGGCTGGACTTTGTCCCCCTTGCGCGTGAGCGCTACGACCTGCTCATCCCGCGCGAGCACCTTGCGGACCCACGCGTCAAGGCCGTGCTGGACCTCATCCGCAGCGCGGACTTCCGCACAAGCATTGAAGCCCTTGGCGGCTACGAAACCACCTGTACCGGTGAGTTTATGGAAGCCGGACAGGGCCTGCCCTAGGCAGCCCCCCCATGCGGGGCACACAACCCACCATTCACAAAAACGGGCGGCGCACACAGCGCCGCCCGTTTTTCTGCCTCTGGCAGGTCCGGTGACCGAACCAGCACAAGGGCTTGCCTTTCCGTGATTTTTTGCCACAATGCGGGGCATGATTATCACAGTAAAATGCTTTGCCACGCTCAAGCCCTTTGAGCCGCAGGACGCGGCGGCCTACACCGCGCCGGACGGCGTTACCGTCGGCGGCCTGATGGACCACCTCGGCATCCCCCGCGACGAGGTCAAAATCATGTTCATCAACAACAAGCACACCACCGTGGACGCCACCATACACGACGGCGACCGGGTGGGCCTGTTCCCTGCCGTAGGCGGAGGATGACGCCATGGGCTGCGCGGACCCCATAGGCAACCGAACGCGGGAGCTTGCCCTCTCCGCAGCCATGCCCGACGGCTCGCCCTATTTGAGCCTTGGCATCCATGCGGCCCGCGAACTTGCCGCCGAGTGCGGCGAAACGCTCCGCGCCATAGAAGTCGCCGCCCTTGGCGCCGGGGTCATCCCGGAGCGCTATATCCGCAACTTTTCCACGCTGGACTGTCAGGGGCAGGTGCGCCTGCTGTGTTCCAAGGCCGTGCTCATTGGCCTTGGCGGCCTTGGCGGCCTGCTCCTTGAAGCCATGGTCCGCATGGGCGTTGGCACCATTGAAGCGGCGGACGGCGACTCCTTTGAGGAAAGCAACCTCAACCGCCAGCTGACCTCAACCACGGACATCGTGGACATCCCCAAAACCCGCGCCGCCACCGTGCGCGCCATGACCGTGAACCCCGCCGTGGACTTTCTGGCCCATGAGGTGATGGTGGATGAATCTGACATGCTGGCCATGTGCGAAGACGCCCACGTGGTGGTGGACGCCCTTGGCGGACTGGACGACCGCCCTGCCTTGCAACGCGTGGCCGCGCGCGCCGGCCTGCCCCTTGTGACGGCGGGCATCGCGGGCCTGTCGGGCTATGTTGCCACGGTAATGCCGGGCCAGCCCGGTCCGGCGGATTTCTTTGGCGCCAGCGGCGGAGCCGAGGACGCCCTCGGCAGCCCTGCTCCAGGCGTGTATACCGCCGCCAGTCTGCAAAGCGCGGAGATCATGCGTCTGCTGGGTACGGGGACGCCGGCCCTCGCCGGAAAGATGCTCCTGTTTGACCTGCGGGACATGAGCTT
>NZ_JBUDSW010000271.1:0-4648 GCF_054921475.1 Desulfobaculum sp.
GACGCCCCGTCAGTCTAGAGCAGTGGCTACCGCCTCGACACGGCCAAACCCCACGGGCCGGACGCCCAGGTGGACGACCTTGCCCAGCACAGCGTCGGCGTGCGCACCGCGTCCGCCGCGCAGCGACGCCTCAAGGAACTCCTCCCCGGCGTCCCCCTTGTGTCCTACTCATCGCAGGAAGCCATGATTCTGGCCGCGTACGAAGGACGCCTTGGCGCGGTCTGCGGCCCCAGCATTGTCATTGAAGAACTCTTGTCCAACCTTGGGCTGACCAGCGACTTTACAGCCTTTCCTTCCAGCAGCTTTCGCCTGACGCTGCATCCGGCCATTCCGTCGCGGACTCCCGAGCTCTCCGCCCTTGTGCGCAAGGGCTTTATGAACATCAGCTCCGCCGAGCTCAGTGAGCTGGAGCAGCGCTGGGTAACCTCGCCTGCCGCCCGCAACTACGTCCACCGTGGCGACCAGCTGGGCCTGACCGAATTCGAAAAAAAATGGCTGGGCGTGCACCCCGTGGTGCGCGTGGCGGTACGAAACGATACCCCGCCCCTTGAATTTGTCGACATAGACAGTGAATTCAAGGGCATCACCAAGGACATCCTCGACATCCTCGCGCAGCGGCTCAGCATACGCTTTCAGCCCGTGCCCAGCGATGCGCCGGAGCGAAGCGTTGATCAAGGCCGCGCGGACCTTTTGACCGCACCGGACCTCGCGGCCACAGGGTCCGGCAACCTCATCCCCACACAGCCCTATCTTTCCCTGCCCATTGTTGGCGTCTTACACACGTCCTCCCCCGCGCCGCAGAGCATTGGCGACCTTGAAGGGCACCTTGTCGCCACAACCGGGGACCCTGCCCTTACGGATATGCTCAAGGCCGCGCATCCCAAAATCAAATTTCTCGACGTTACCTCGCCCATGGCAGGCATTGATCTTGTGGCCTCCGGAGCCGCCCATGCGTATGTCGGCAGCATTGTCGGCGTAACCCACGCTCTCGACCTGCGCCGGTCGCCCAACCTGCACATTGCCCTCAAAACGCCCTATACGCAGGACTTCCGCTTTGGCACGCGGCCGGACTGGCCCGAACTGCGCGCCGTGCTGGGCAAGGCCATTACCACCATCTCCGAGGCGGAACAGCGCAGCGTGGAGCAAAAATGGCTTTCCGCCAGCACTCCCACATGGCGTCCGGACACCCTCAGCCTGTCCCTTGGTGGCGTCATTCTGCTCATGCTCGCCCTCAGCCTGTACTGGAACCGCAAACTCTCGCGCGAGGCAACCCGCCATGAGCAAACCGCCGATGCCCTCTCGCGCCGCGCCGCCACGGACTCGCTCATCAAGGAAGTGTCCATGCGGCTGGTGGAAAACGACTACGAAACCGCCATCATGCAGATACTGCCCATCCTTGGGCAGTTCATGCAGGCCGACCGCTCACGCATTGTGGAGTTTAAGACCGACGGCGAAAGCCTTGCCCTGCGCCACGAATGGTGCGCCCCCGACGTCGCCCCCCTGAAAAAGCATGTGGACGGCAAGCATATTTCGCTGTTTCCGCTGTACCTCAAGACCCTTCAGGACGGGCGCTCGCTCCTTATCCGCGACAATACGGGCCTGAAAACCGGTCCCGAGCATCAGGCGCGGCTCGCCACGGATTTTGGTGTCCAGTCGCTGCTGTATGTGCCCATTAAGCTGAGTGGTCCCGCACTGGGGTGCCTGTGCATTGATGCCTCCCGCAAGAACATGCCATGGCACACCGAAGAGATTGGCATGATGGAGCTGGTGGCGGAAATTATCGCCATTGCCAAAGCCCGCAACGATGCCGAGCGCGACCTGCACGAAAGCCGCGAGCGGTACAAACGCGCCACCTTTGCCGCCGCCGAAGGCCTCTGGGAAATCGACCTCGTCAGCGAGCAGGCGTACATGAGCCACGACTTCTGGGAGAAAATGGGCTTCGACGAAGCCACCATGCCCCACGACCTTGGCAGCTGGCTCGCCCACATGCCAGAGGACGACCGCAAACACGTGCTGCACCACGTAAAGGGCCGCCAACCGGGGGACACCGCCATAGACGTCACCTACCGCATCAAGACCGTTGGCGGCTCCGTACGGTGGATTCAGTCGCGCGGGATGATTGTGGACCTCTCCCCAAAGGGGGAACCGCTGCGCGCCACGGGCATCCACGTGGACGTCACCACCCAAAAGAAGGCCGAACGCGACCTGCGCCTTGCACGCATATCGCTGGAAAACGCCAAGGACGGCATCCTGTGGATTACCGAGGCCGGAGCCATTGTCTACTCCAACACCGCCAACGTTGCCCTGCTGGACTACAGCCGGTGGGAACTGCTGGCCCTTGCACCCAAGGATATCTGCCCGGACTTTGCCGACGAGCCGTGGTCCAGCGTCTGGCAGCGCCTGCACGAGGCTTCGCCCCAAACGTTTGAAACGCTTGTCAGGGCCAAAAGCGGCATCCTGTTCCCGGCAGAGGTAACGGCGTTTTTCATCAACTATGAGGATCAGGACGTCCTGAGCCTGACCATCCGCGACATATCGCAGCAAAAAAAGAACCAGCAGCAACTGGAGACCAGCCGCAAGCGCTACAAGTCCCTTTACGAAAGCGCCTCCATCGGCATCATCCTTTTTGACGGGTCCGGCATGCTGCAAGGGGCCAATCCGCGCGCCCTGCAACTGCTCCAGTACGAGGAAGAAGACCTTGTCGGCCTGCCGCCCGGACGGATTCTGGGCACGGACGATACGCACGTCTTCAATGAGGCCATGCAAACGGTGCTGGATGGCCATACATGGACCCAGCATATGACGTTCATCCGCAAGGACGGCTCCACCTTCCCGGCGGACACCAGCACCTGCCTTGCCGAGTACAACCTCGTCCAAATGATGGTCCGCGACACCACAGAGACCCATAACATGGAACGCAACCTGCGCCGCTCCAAGGACGAAGCCGACGCGGCCAACCGGGCGAAATCCGTTTTCCTGTCCAACATCAGCCACGAGATACGAACGCCCATGAACGGCGTGCTGGGGCTGGCGGACCTGCTTTCGCAGACCGGGCTTTCCCGCCGCCAGTATGAATATGTTATGGGCATCAAGCAGTCGGGTGAAATACTGCTGTCCATCATCAACGACATTTTGGAGTTCACTCAAATAGAGGAAGGCCGCGTCCACCTCTCGGCGCGCCCCTTCAGCCTGCGCGATACCGTCGTTGCGGCGCTCCAGCCCTATTCCTTCCTCGCGGAGACCAAGGGGCTGACCCTTATCATTACTATTGCGGAAGACGCCCACGACTCCCTGCTGGGCGACGCGCAGCGGCTGACGCAGGTGCTGGCCAACCTCGTCTCCAACGCCATCAAATTCACCGAGGCAGGCGAGGTGCGTGTGGACATTGCGCAAAACACGGAGCACACCCCGCCAAACGAAATCACTTTTACGGTCAGCGACACGGGCCGCGGCATCCCGCAGGAGCGCCAAGCCGCGGTGTTCAAGGCCTTTGAGCAAGCCGACCAGACCGCAACCCGCAACTCAGGCGGCGTGGGCATGGGCCTGACTGTGGCCTCGCGGCTGGTGCGGCTGATGGGGGGCACGCTGTCCATGCAGACCACGCCCGGCGTGGGGAGCAGCTTCTTTTTCACCATCAGCTTCGACGCATCGCCCGTGCCCATTCCCGGCGGCATCCATGACGCCACGGCGGGCATGCGTGGCCGGCGCTGCATCATCGTGGACGGCAACCCGACCTCCCTGCGCTTCCTGCGCGCCAGCCTTGAGCAGATGGGCCTCTTCCCCATGGTGGCCGCCACCGGCAAGGACGCCACCACAGCCCTGGAACAGGCCAAGACCAAAGGACTGAACGTGGAGGTCATCATCGTGGACGAATCGCTGCCGGACATGCCCGGCAGCGAGCTGATTTCCACACTCAAGGCCAACGCGGACACAGCGGACATCCCCGTTGTGCTTCTGCAATCACGCGAAAACGCCCACGACGAAAACGAGCGCCACCCGCAGGTGGCGGCAACGTTGCACAAGCCGCTCCTCATCAAAGCCATCCACGCGACGCTTTCCAAGCTGCTGCCCGCCAAGGACGACGAGGACCAAAGCACAGGGCATCTGCTTCGCACACAAAACCCCCGCCGCATTCTGCTGGCGGAGGATACGGAGATTAACCGCAACGTGGCGCTGAATATGCTGGAACAGTTTGGGCACAAGACCACCGTCGCGCACGACGGCAAACGCGCCGTGGACCTCTTCTCCACCCACGAGTTCGACCTCGTCATTATGGATGTGCAGATGCCCATCATGAACGGCATGGACGCGGCGGGGCACATCCGCGCGCTGGAAAAGCAGGAAGAGCGCCCCCGCACCCCCATCATCGCCATGACCGCCCACCTCTCCCCGGACGACCGCCAGAGCATTCTTCATGCAGGCATGGACGACCTCGTGTCCAAGCCCACCCGCCCACAGGACCTCTTTTCGGCCATTGAACGCAATACCCCCGCAAAGGAACCCGCCGACTCGGAAAACGGCGACTCCGTGCCGGAACAGCCCCCCTACGCGCTGGACCACGAACGCCTTGCCATGAGTTTTGGCAACAATACTGCCTTCCTCAAGGAAAACATCGCCATCCTTATGGCGGAGGTGCCAAGCCGCCTTG
>NZ_JBUDSW010000272.1:0-4596 GCF_054921475.1 Desulfobaculum sp.
TCTGCACCCCCACTTGAGCCGCAGAGCACAAAAAGCCTCGCCCCAGCGCTCCAAAGCCTGTCTGTTAGGCCTTGCCTTCCGACCTGCGCCGCACGCAGGCCATGCGGAATATCCGGCCATGTCGGGTGTTTTTCCACCATCCCGCCGTATGTGAACAGCCTCACAACCCGTCCGGAAGGGGTGTAACCTTGTGGCTACACTCACGGGAACACGGCGTGCCAATCCCTAGTGCCCAGCTTGGTTTTCTCCCCACGCTGCGGTGAAGACGGAGCAGGGGACGTACGCGGGGCCACGATTGGGTGCGAGAGTTGGGCGCCTTTCTCCGCTGTTGGCATATAATATCCTGTTATAAATGAATATCAGTCGCGTTTCGCCGGGCGTGATGTGGCGGGTTCTCTGCGTGGTGCAGGTGGTGATTGGGACGCAAAGTGTCGGCTGTGCGACGCGCTGTGGAGCGGATTTCCGAGGGCTGGGGTTTACAGGGTGTAGCTTGAAGTTAGCAGTTTGTGGATGACACGGGAATGCCAGCTTTTATGATAAAAGCAATGAATTCGACATGTTATTCACGATTGTTCTTTTTGGAACGATGGTTGCTCTAAGGGGAGTGCTGCGCTCAGGGCAGACAGCGGGTCCGGGACAACCGTTCTCCCTGCCTACGGTAACGTGCTGACCCCACGGTCTTGCCTTGAGCGACATATCTTAAGGAGGATTCATGGCTTATGTCTGAAGCAAGTAGCAACGTCGTAGTGGATCAGGCGCAATCGTCCTGGTCGGACCTGTGGAAGAAAGAGGACTACCTTGCCATTTGGCTTGGTTTCTTCCTGCTCATTATCGGTGGGCTGATTTACTTTAATAATACCCCTGAGGGTATGGACGAAACCTTTGCCGAGTGCAACGCCATCATGGCTGCCGAGGCGGAGCGCGCTCCGTTCAAGACTGTGGCGTACCTGACGGCGCAGGACAAGAAGGAAGGCGTTCAGGGTAAAAAGACGTCCATTGGCAAAACCATTAAGTCGTGGACCAGCAAGCCCGGCACGTGGTCCAGCAACCCGCTGGACAGCTTCTACATGAGCGCCGAGCGTGCCAAGGAAATGAACGCCAAGTACGCGCCCAAGTACGAGGCCGCCAAGCTGGCCGCCAAAGAGGCGCGCACCGAGGCGCAGATTGCTGAAGCCGCTGCCGCCGCTGTGGGCTTTAAGAGCGCGGAGCTGAATCAGGTTGCGCAGGACAAGATTGAAAAGTGGCGCGCCGCGAAGGGCTCCATGAAGTCCGCCAAGAAGAAGGTAAAGCACAAGGCCTTTAACCGCTTCCCCACCCTGATTGGCCTGATGGTCGTCATTGGCCTGCTGTTCTCCGTGGGCATGCGCTGCATGGGCGAGAGCGCGGGCAAGTTCTTCAAGGGCTTCTGCTTTGTCTTCACCCTTGGCGTTATTGCGTACTTTATGTCGTACCAGTCCACGATGAAGCACTACGGCATTGGTTATGCCGCGTGGGCTATTTTCCTTGGTATGCTTATCTCCAACACCATCGGCACCCCGAAGTGGGTCAAGCCCGCCTTGCAGGTTGAGTTCTACATCAAGGCCGGTCTGGTTCTGCTTGGCGCCGAGGTGCTGTTCAACAAAATTATCGCCATTGGCGTGCCCGGCATCTTCGTGGCGTGGATTGTGACGCCTGTCGTCCTCATCTCCACCTACATCTTCGGTCAGAAGGTGCTGAAGATTCCTTCCAAGACGCTGAACATGGTTGTCTCCGCGGATATGTCCGTGTGCGGTACCTCTGCGGCCATCGCCACCGCCGCGGCCTGCCGCGCCAAGAAGGAAGAGCTCACCCTCTCCATCGGCCTGTCCCTGGTGTTCACCTCCATCATGATGATTGTCATGCCTGCCATCATTAAGGCCACTGGCATGCCCTTTATCCTTGGTGGCGCGTGGATGGGTGGTACCATCGACGCCACGGGCGCCGTTGCCGCTGCCGGTGCGTTCCTGTCCGAGAAGGCCCTCTACGTGGCCGCTACCATTAAGATGATCCAGAACGTGCTCATCGGTGTGACCGCCTTTGGTGTGGCTGTGTACTGGTGCACCAAGGTTGAGTGCGAAGCTGGTGGCAAGTCCATCGGCTGGATTGAAATCTGGCACCGCTTCCCCAAGTTCGTGCTGGGCTTTTTGTCCGCATCCATCGTGTTCTCCATCATGTACACCAGCCTCGGCACCGATGCAGGCTTCTCCCTCATCGACCAGGGCGTTATCCGCGGCTTTAGTAAGATCTTCCGCGGTTGGTTCTTCTGCCTGAGCTTCGCGGCTATCGGTCTCGCCACCAACTTCCGCGAGCTGAAGGGCTACTTCCGAGGCGGCAAGCCGCTCATCCTGTACTTCTGCGGCCAGTCCCTCAACCTCATCCTTACCCTGACCATGGCGTACATCATGTTCTACCTCGTCTTCCCCGAAATTACGGCGAAGATCTAAAGCTGAACTGATTGTGCCACCCCTCCGGACGGGGGACAGTGTCCCCCGTCCATCCCTCTTTACGAGGAGGTAGAGAAAAAATGGAACAGCAAAACAAGAGCCTTGCCCAGCGGTGGACGTCCTTTATCGTTGCCCTTGGCGTGACGTGGTTGGTCGTCTTTGTGGCGTGCCCGGCGCTGGTCAACGCCATCCCCGAAATGCGCCAGATGGCAGACTTCGTGGATGAAACGAACATCGAAACCGGCGAGTTTTACTACACGGATATCGAGTGCGTGGGGCACGCCAATATCGGCGCCCGCAGCACCTTTGACTATATGCCGAGCGGTCCCCAGCCCGACTAGGCAGTGCGCCGCCCTGTGCCGCGCCTGTTTCGTGAGCGCGCAAGGACGCCACGCCTCCCCCGGAATCCGGGACGAGGCGGGGGCGTCTTTGCGCGTTCTCGCATTTGTGGGCGGGAGTTAGTGCTGGTCCGGGCCGCCGGGGCGGAGCATGCGGTCTACGCGGTGGCTGACGTCCTTCAGGAACACCACCATGCGCACCGTGGCCGCCAGCAAGTAGGCGAGGCATTCACCGGGCGATGTGCCCAGCCCATACACATTGCTGTACAGGTGGAAGACAACCGCGAGCAGGCCGCCGCAGAAGAGGAGCGACAGGACACCCCGGTGCATGCGGGCCAGCGCTTCCTGCCGCGCAATCTCGTCGCGGTGGCGGAGTACCGCGGTGGCGATAAGGGTCATCAGCCCCATCCACGCGCGGCAAAAGAGGTCCACGCTCACAATGCCCATCAAGATGGCGGAAAGGATGCTGGACTGTCCGTTCATGCGTCCCCCTCGCGGCCAGAGTCCCGCATGATGCGGGTCTCCATCGTACAAAGAGAATAGTGCGGGATAAAGCGCCCCGTCAAATCCTTCCGTCAGCATGGGCGTCCGGCACGCAGGCCGTTGTGGGGCGAACTTTCCGCATTTTTGGGCCCCGCAGCGCGGCGTGCGGATTGTTTACTTTGCGCCAATTCCCGTGGTACCGTGCAACGATGGGCCACCAGTGAGTCCACAGGGATGACACCATGTCGGAATGACCAGCTGAAAGAAGGTGGGGCATGCTCAACACGCAGCGGCGGCAACGGGTACTTATCGTAGATGACTCCTCATTCAACATCAGTATGTTGGGTGAGGCGCTCTCGGACGATTACGATGTCAGCGTTGCGACCAATGGGACGGACGCGCTCTCCATCGCCGAATCCGACCCGCGCCCGGATCTTATCCTGCTCGACATCATCATGCCCGGAATGGATGGGCATCAGGTTTGCCGCGAACTTAAGGCCCGCCCCACAACACAAAGTATCCCCATCATTTTCATCACCGCCATGAATCAAGAGGGCGACGAGACCCGCGGGCTTGAACTTGGCGCTGTGGACTACATCACCAAGCCCTTCAGCATCCCCATCGTCAAAGCGCGCGTGCGCACGCATTTGGACCTCAAGCGCAAGACCGACATTCTGGAGAATCTCTCCTCCTTTGACGGGCTTACCAGCATCCCCAACAGGCGGCGCTTCGATGAAGTGCTCGACCTCGAATGGCGCCGCGCCCTGCGAAGCGCGCTGCCTATGTCCGTCATCATGCTCGACATCGACTTCTTTAAGCGGTTCAACGACAACTACGGCCACACCGCAGGCGACGACTGTCTGCGAAAAGTCGCCAAGCTCCTCGCAGGGCAACTCAAGCGACCCCACGACCTCGTCGCCCGCTACGGCGGTGAAGAGTTTGTCGTCGTGCTGCCGGAAACCGACTATGACGGGGCCTCCATCATTGGCGAAAGCATGCGCCTTGCCATCGAATCCAAATCCATCATGCACGAGTATTCCGAGATCGCCAGCGTCGTCACCATCAGCGTTGGCGTCGCAGCGACCATCCCCAGCCAAGAGAAGAACGCCGACGAGCTCGTTCACACAGCCGACAAAATGCTCTACCGCGCCAAAGAAGGCGGCAGAAACCGTGTCGAAGGCATGGTGCTGCCGTAGGTCGCGTTGCGTAGGCCTTTGGCGGGGGGTGGGAGGTGTGCCCGGAGTTTTTGTGCTCCGCAGGTTTAAGGGCCGTGGGCCCTTAAAAATCCCATGTGCGCACATGCCGGTTGCCTT
>NZ_JBUDSW010000273.1:0-4543 GCF_054921475.1 Desulfobaculum sp.
GTCCCTGACCAAGAGGACCTGTTCCATCGAACCCAGGCATAGCGTTCCTCCTTTGCTGTTGTGACTGCATGGGGAAGAAACGCGTCCATGCGCTTCTTCTTCCTGTCTTCACAGCACCAGGCATGCCACAGGATGTTTTCCGATTATATAAGGCGACTATGCGCAGCAACACTCACCTCACCCCGAGGATAAGGCGCATTTTTCGCCCTACACCAGCCTCAAGGCGGCGCACTCTGCGCCCCTCACCTTACTTGGTGCGCACCCGGCGCGACACGGGCCGCGGCAGGCCCTGCCTATCGCTCCAGCCGGTAAACGCCGCGCCATACCGGAGGGGCAAAGGAAGCACGGTCTCCGGATGGGCCGCCGCATCCTGCAGCCCCCCAAGGGCAACAAAACGGCTCGACGCCCCATCCACCGCGCCAAGGCGCCGCCGCAACTCCCGCCACGACTGCGCCGGGTCCGGCCCGGCGCAAAGCCACAAGGACGGCACCTTCAGCCCCTCCGGCGCCAATGTCACCTGCCCGGTGCGGCGGGCTGGGCCGCGCGTCACAAGGGAGCAGACCAAAAAGCCCTGCTCCAGTTTCTTCGCCGCCAGCAGGGCCAGCTCGGCCCCGCCCTCGTCTCCCCACAGCCCGACGCGGGATTCGGACAACTCCATCGCCGCGCGCAGGGCGCTGTGCGCCGCGAGGGCGTCGCTCACCTGATGTGCCCGGGTCAGCGGACCTGTCACCACGTCCGACCCGCCGCATCCACGCCCGTCGTACACCAGCACCGCGCACCCACGCAGGGCCAGCAGACGCGCCATGGACAGGGCCGATTCCTGCGGGGTGCAATGCTCACAGTGCACCAGCACAAACGCCGCGCGAATGGGCACATCCGGCCTGCGCACGATGGTGCCCTGAAGCCGCACTCCCTCATTGGTGATGGTGATTGGCTCCTCCGTAAAGGTAATGCGTGTGCCGTATTCCATGGGCGGATCCGGCGGCATCCACATCAGCTGGGCGGGCTTTTTGATGAGCGGATTGTTGTACCTGTCCTTCTTGGGCAGGATGGTCACGACGCCTTCCACAGGTTCCTCGGGCAAAAAGTCGGCCCCGTAGGCAAAAACCATTTCCCCATCGCGCCGCAGCGCCTTGAAGAGCCCGGTTTGCGAGTCGTAGAACAAGAAGGCGTCAAAGGCGTCGCGGCCGTCAATGATGCTGACGAAACGCTCACCGCCCATGTGGTAGTGGCCGAAATAATCGCCGGGCACAAAGGTATCCGCGCCGCAGCGCTCCAGCGCAAAGGTTTGGGCGAATCCCGCAAACCCGCGCAGGCCGCCTACATGCACGGTTCCATCCTCGTCGGTGTAAGCGCCGGGCATGGCGGGCCCGTCATCTGGTGCGGGCTGTGAAGGGGCGGGCTTTGGTGGAGGAGGTGCAGACGCGGCGCCATGGCTGCTCACGGCCTTGGGAGCGCCGGGCTGCGGCGGCCCCGTGTCCGGCAGAACAGATGGGGGGCCAGATGGGGGATCAGATGCCGGAGCGGATGGCGGCGCAGAGGGCTCGGACGACGCCGCCGGACGCGGCGCGGGCGGCGGTGTCTGGGGCTGTGGCGGCGTCGCCGTCACGGGTTTTTTCGCCGGATGGGCGGTGGTCTGCTCCTGAGGCGGTTCTGGCGGCGGCGGGACCGGCGGCGTCGCAGGGTGCTGGACCTCGGCCACCAGCGGCGGCACGCGGTCCACAATGTCCACGGTGTAGACGTCCGGACGCATGGGAATAAGCCGCAACTCCACGCCAGCGAGCCAGATGGCGGCGGCAAGCACCGTCACATGCAGGGCCGTGGACGCCACGGCGCAGAGTATCCGAAGCCAACGCATCCAGCCGCTCCTTCACGGCGCGCGGCGCGGCGGTATGCCGCACCCGGCGCGGGTCCCTCCAGTCTACACCAGTTCCAGAGCGGCATAAAGCGCAGTATCTTCATATGTTGCACGCCGTTGCGCCACGCGCCGCGAAAATCCTGCCCCTTCGCGGCCACCCGCGCCCAGCTTCCCCAGCCGCCGCGCGCGCCATAGTCAGCCCTTGCCTCCCCAAAGCCGGGCCACTATGCTGACCCGCAGGAGACGCCAATGAACCACCGCATCCACAAGAACGTCACAGATTACTACGACGCCAACGCCCAGACCTTCACGGCCGAGACCAAAGACCTTGACCTCTCCCACGCGTGGGAGCCGTTTCTCGCCGCCCTGCCAAGCCCAGCGCGCATACTGGACGCCGGATGCGGCTCCGGGCGCGACGCCCTCGTCTTCCTGCGGCGCGGGCATGATGTCACGGCCTGCGACGCCTCCGCCAGCATGGTGGCCGAAGCCCGCGCAAACACGGGCCTGCCGGTGCACCACATCGCCTTTCACGACATTCCATGGCAACAGGCCTTTGACGGCGTGTGGGCCAATGCCTCGTTGCTGCATGTGCCCCATGCGGACCTGCCCACCGCCTTGGAGCGGCTAGGACGGGCCCTTATTGTTGGCGGCTCGCTGTATGTCTCCTTCAAATATGGCGCGGACGAAGGCATGGCCCGTGGCGGAACGCTGTTTTTCTCCCGCTGCGACGAGGACAGAATGCGCCGCCTTGTGGAGGCCCAGCCCACCCTGCGCCTTGACCGGGTGTGGACCACACCCGATACGCGCCCCGGCCGCAGCCATCAGCGCTGGCTGCACGCCCTTATCACGCGCGTGGAGCCGTAAGGCGCCGCATGCTCCCGGCCGCGCCCCAGAAGGCCCGCCATCCACAAACGCTTTGACTCCATTCTTCACTATGCAGTAGACTCTGGCGCATATAACTCCGTGGTCCGGCTTGAGGTTCTTCGTCTGCAACCGCGCAAGGAGCACACAGAATGAGCGACCCCGATATGACGTCCACCACGCCCGCCAGCGACATTTTCACCCGTGAGCAAGCCGCCGGCATCACCATTTTGACCATTGACGACGAGGCCATGATCCGGGAAAGCATTCAGGCTTTTCTGGAGGACTGTGGATACAAGGTCCTGCAAGCCGAAAACGGCCGCGTTGGTCTGGACGTCTTCCGCAATAAACAGCCGGACCTCATTCTGGTGGACCTGCGCATGCCGGAGGTGGATGGACTGGACGTGCTGGCCAGCGTCACGCGTGAATCGCCGCTAACGCCCGTCATCGTCGTCTCCGGAACGGGCATTTTGCACGACGCCATCGAGGCCCTGCGCCTTGGCGCGTGGGACTATGTGACCAAACCCATTCAGGACATGTCCATTCTGGAGCGCTCCGTCACCAAGGCGCTCACCCGCGCCAAAAATCTGCACCGCCGCGTCCGCTACCGCGAGGAGCTGGAGCGCGACGTGGAACTGCGCACCCGCGAACTGCTGGAAGCCAACCACCGCCTCAACGAACAAATGCGCGAGCGTGAACGCGCCGAGCAGCGCCTCATCGATTCCCTGCGCGAAAAGGAAGTCCTGCTCAAGGAAATCCACCACCGCGTCAAAAACAACCTGCAAATCATCTCCAGCCTGCTCTACCTGCAATCCCAGCACATTGAGGACGACCACGCCCGCGCCGTGTTTACGGAAAGCCGCAGCCGCGTGAAATCCATGGCCCTCGTGCATGAAAAGCTCTACCAGTCGCAGGACCTCGCCCGCATCGACTACCACGAGTATCTCGTCAATTTCGTCGGCTACCTGATGCAGACCTACCACTCGCCCCAGCGCACCATTCAGCTGGACCTGCAAGTCGACGACGTCTATTTGCCCGTGGACAGCGCCATCCCCACCAGCCTTATCATCAATGAACTGGTCACCAATGCCCTCAAGTACGCATGGGGTGAGGATGAATCCGGCACCCTTACCGTGTCGCTGGCCTCCAACGGCTCGCGCGTGGAACTGCGCGTCAGCGACGACGGGGCGGGGCTGCCAAGCGGCTTTGTGCCCGAAGACTCCGAAACCCTCGGCATGCAACTGGTGGTCAACCTCGTCACCCAGCTGCACGGCGAGTTTGAGGTCCGCACAGAGAGCGGAACCGCCTTTATCATCAGCTTTGGCGTGTAGCCCCGCTCCTTCCGCCACAGAACGCAAAACGGGCCGGGAGGCATTGCCTCCCGGCCCGTTTTACGTCGTTTCAGTACCGCCGCCCGCTACAGGCGCTTCATGGCGCGGCGCTTTTGCACGCGCGCGCCAAGGCCGCACACGGCGTAGACAACCACCGCCACGGCAATAATGGCCGCGCCGGAGGTCAGGTCAAACACATACGCCAGCGCCAGCCCCGCCACGCAAAAGCCCGCCGCCAACAGCGCCGCCCGCCACATCATGGAGAACAGCGACGGCGCGCGGTGCACAACAATGCCCGGCGGAATGGACAACAGCGCAATGACGAGGATAAGCCCCACCACGCGGATGACCATCACCACGGATGCGCCAATCATCGCCAGCAGAACAAAATGCAGCGCCACCACCGGCACGCCGCGAACGCCCGCAAACGTGCCATCGTAGGACATGGCCTCAAAGTCCTTATACAGCGTCAGCGTCACGCACAGAATCAGCA
>NZ_JBUDSW010000274.1:0-4519 GCF_054921475.1 Desulfobaculum sp.
ATACCCTTGAGCCGCCGGAGGCATCTTCTTGTCTCCTGCGTTACGCCCCGCCCCATCCCCCACTTCTCACTTGACGCCAGCACCAATTTCAAACACTGTTTGAAACAGCATTTGAGAGAGACAAAGAGATGAGGAGAGGGTGAGGGACATGGGACAGGTTGTGGAGACGGACGGCGGGACCAAGGCGAGAATCTTGGCCGCCGCCTCTGACGTATTTACGCAAAAGGGATTTCGAAAGGCCACGATACGGGATATTTGTTCACGCGCAGGCGCCAATCCTGCGGCGGTGAACTACCACTTTAGGGACAAGCGATCGCTCTACACGCAGGTGCTCCGCGGGTGGATTGAGAACCTGAACAGGTCGTACCCGTACCACACGCCGGCGGTTGAGCGCCAGCCTGCCGAGGCGCGGCTCCGCTTTTTCATCAACGCGATGCTGCGGCGCATCTTTTGCGGCGCGCTGGAGGACCGCGAAATGTGGATCCGGCGCACGCGCATCGTGCTGATGGAGTTGGCGGAACCAAGCTCCGGCGCAACGCTCCGTGTTGAGGAGTGGTGCGAGGAGGAGCGGTACTTCCGCGCCATTGTCGCGGAGCTTTTGGGGGATGTGCCCGAGCGTGTTGTCCACTTTACGGCGGATAGCATTGTCGGGCAGTGTATCCAGTATTTTCTGGGCATCGCCCACATCCCGGAGGAAGTGGTTGCCCTTGCAGAGGAAGACAATCTCGCCCAATTGGCGGATCACATTATTGCATTTTCGCTCGGAGGAATCCGGGCCATTAAGGAGTTGAACCAATGCCGCTGAGACTACTCGGCCTTGCGTGCTTGTGCCTTGGGCTTGTTGCCCTTGGCGGGTGCGGCAGCGCCGAATCTACCGCGCAGGACCAGACTGCGCCGCCGGAAAAGGTGGGCGTGAATATCCGGGTCCACACGGTTGCCCCCACGGCCCTGCGCGACGCCATTACCCTGCCGGGACAAACCGAGCCCATCGCTGATGTCCGCGTTGCCGCTGAGCGCGCGGGCATGGTGGAGTGGCGCGGCGTCCGCAGGGGCGAGTCGGTACAGTCGGGCCAGCCTATTGCGCGTATTGACGCTGTGGCGCTTGGCGCCGCGCTGGAGCGCGCCAAGGCGAACCTGCGCCTTGCCGAGGCCAAGGAAACGCGCCGCCGCGAACTGTTTGAGGCAAACGTCCTCTCCCGCGAGGAACTGGACGGCGCCACTACGGAGCTGACGCTGGCCCGCGCCAATGTCCGCGAGGCCGAGTCGGACTACGCCAAGGGCGTCGTGGAAGCGCCGCTGTCCGGGGTGGTGGATGAAGTCTACGTGGACCCCGGGGAATACATTCATGAGGGCGACCCGGTGGCGGACCTTGTGGACAGCTCCACCATCCGCATTATCGTAAACGCCCCGGAACTGGACGTGCGCTACCTGCGCCCCGGCGATAAGGCCGCTGTGCGCATTGATGCATGGCCGGACCGGACATGGGACGGCGCGGTGGACTTTGTGGCGAGCAAGGCCGACGAGGCCACCCGCACCTTCCGCGTGCGCGTGGTGGTGGATAACGCCGACGGCGCAATCCGCCCGGGCATGATGGCCCGCGTAACGCTGACGCGCCGCATCATCGAGAACGCCATCACGGTGCCCCTAGCCGTTATTCAGGACAAGAACGGCGAGCGCGTCGTGTTCGTGGAGGACGGCGGCATGGCCCGCGCCCGCACGGTGACGACAGGCGTCGTCAACGGAACCAGCATCCAGATTCTGGACGGCCTGAGCGAAGGCGACCGCCTTATTGTCAGCGGGCACGCACAGGTTGAGGAAGGAACACGGGTCAACGTGCAATGATCATAAATACCGCGGCGCTCAAACGCCAATCCGCAGTGCTGGTCCTGCTGCTGTTCATCGTCACGGCGGGGGCTACGGCCTATGTGTCCCTGCCGCTGGAATCCAGCCCGGACATCACCATTCCCTACATCTTCGTCTCCACCGCCTATGAGGGCGTGGCACCGGAGGATATGGAGGAGTTGGTCACCATCCCGCTGGAACGCAAGCTGCGGGGCCTCAAGGACGTTGAGGAAATCAAATCCACATCCATCGACGGGCAGTCTGTCATCTCCATCAAATTCCTACCGGAAGTGGACATCGACGACGCCATGCAAAAGGTCCGCGACAAGGTGGACCAAGCCAAACCCGACCTGCCGTCGGACCTGCCGGACGATCCGGTGTTGATGGAGATGAACTTCTCGGACCGCCCCATCATGAATGTGGTGCTGTCCGGTCCCTTCTCCCTCAAACGCCTCAAGAGCTTCGCCGACGACATGGAGGACAAGTTTGAAGCCGTCCCCGGCGTGCTGGACGCCGAACTCATTGGCGGGCTGGAGCGCGAAATACACGTGCTGTTCGACCTTGACCGTGTGGCGTTCTACAACATGCCCTTCTCCGAACTGGTCGGCTCTATTGAAAACGCCAACGTCAACATGCCCGGCGGGTCCATGGACATTGGCACGTCCAAGTACCTTGTGCGTGTGCCCGAGGACTTTGACAACCCGGCGGAGATCAACAACATCGTCGCCTTTGTACGTAACGGCAAACCCGTGTACCTGCGCGACGTGGCCGCCATCAAGGACGCCGCCAAGGACGAAACATCCCGCAGCCGCTTTGATGAAGCGCCAAGCGTCACCATCGCCATCAAAAAGCGCAGCGGCGAAAACGTCATCGACATCACGGACAAGGTGAAGCGCATTGTCGATGAACTGCGCGCCGAAGCGCCGCCGTCCCTGCGCATTGATATCACCTCGGACCAATCCAAGGACATCCGGCTGATGGTGACGGACCTTGAAAACAACATCATCTCCGGCCTTGTGCTGGTGCTGGCCGTGGTGCTCGTCTTCATCGGCGGGCGGTCCGCGCTGTTTGTGGCGCTGTCCATTCCGCTGTCTATGCTCATTGCGTTCATTTTGCTGCAGGCGGCGGGCATCACGCTGAATATGGTGGTACTCTTCTCGCTCATTTTGGCGCTGGGCATGCTGGTGGATAACGGCATCGTGGTGGTGGAGAACATCTACCGCCATATGCAGGACGGTTCAACGCGCCAGCAGGCCGCCCTGTCCGCCACCAACGAGGTGGCGTGGCCGGTTATCGCCTCCACCCTGACCACGGTGGGCGCGTTTGTGCCCATGATCTTCTGGCCCGGCATTATGGGCGAGTTCATGAGCTTTTTGCCCATCACGGTCATCATGGCGCTGTCCGGGTCGCTGTTTGTGGCGCTGGTGGTCAATCCCGTGCTCTCTGCGCGCTTTCAGACCATCCGCCCCAGCACCGCCCCGCCCACACGCGTGGAACGCCTTCTGGGATGCGCTCAGGCGCGTTATGCCCGCGTGCTGACGTGGAGCCTAAGCCACCGGCTGGTGATTATGGGCATTGCCGTTGCGGCGCTTGTGTCCTCCGCCGTTGCCTTTGGCATGTTTGGCAAGGGCATTGAATTCATGCCGGAATCCGACCCACAGCGCGCCTATGTCACGGTGAAGGCGCCCGTTGGGACGAACCTTGACGCCTCGGACATCATTGTGAAACAGGTGGAGGCCATCGTAGGCACGTGCGACAACGTCACGCACACCATCACGGAGGTTGGCACCTCGGGCGCGGACCCGTCATCCTCGGACGGTTCGGGCACGCATGTGAGCACCGTGACCATGGAGTTCAAGGACTTCCACGAGCGCTCCCGCTCGTCCATCGCAGACGTCAACGCCCTGCGCGAGCGCCTGCAACGCGCCATTACCGGCGCAGAGGTCCGCGTGGAGAAGGAAGAAAGCGGCCCGCCCACCGGCTCGCCCATCAATATGGAAATACGCGGCGACGACATCCACGAGCTTGGACGCATTGTCACCGCCATTGAAGAGCGCATCGAGGACATCCCCGGCCTTGTGGACCTCAAAGACAACTTTGTGGAAGGCAAGCCGGAAATCCGCGTGGACGTCGACAAGGAAAAGGCCGCTGTTATGGGGCTGTCCACGGCCACCATTGCCAATACGGTCAAGGCCGCCATCGGCGGCATGAAGGTCGGCACCTACCGCGAGGGCAAGGACGAATACGACATCGTCGCCAAACTCCCGGACAGGGACCGCACCAGCATCGAAAGCATCCGCCGTCTCACCGTTTCCGGCCCGGATGGCGCGCCCATCCCGCTGACCAGTGTGGCGACCGTGTCGCTCACCAGCGGCCTTGGCGGCATTCAGCACATCGACCAGCAACGCGTGGTTACCGTCTCCGCCGACGTGGCCGGACGTCTGGCCGGTGAAATCATCCGCGACATCGAGGCCCGCCTTGCGGACTTCCCATGGCCACGCGGCTACGCCTACTCCTTTACGGGCGAGCAGGAAGAACAGGCCAAGGCGACGGCCTTCCTCAGCAAGGCATTCACCGCCGCGCTGTTCCTCATCTTCCTTGTGCTGGTCACCCAGTTTGACTCGCTCGCCATGCCGCTCATCATCCTGACGTCGGTGGTGTTGTCGTTCATTGGCGT
>NZ_JBUDSW010000275.1:0-4493 GCF_054921475.1 Desulfobaculum sp.
CCCATGATGCCCAGCAGAATAAAATACCCATACCGCGTGTGCAGTTCGGGCATCACGTCGAAGTTCATGCCGTAGACCCCGGCAAGAAAGGACAGAGGAATAAAAATGGTGGAGAAGATGGTTAGGAATTTCATGACGTCATTCAGGCGGTTGGCCACAGCCATATTGTAGGCGGCCAAATGGTCCCCCAGCATCTCGCGATAGACTTCAACCACGTCCACGGTCTGCTCCGCCATGTCGCGCAAATCGCGCAGATAGGGGATGACGGATTCCGGGACAAGGTCGCTGTCGCTACGCAGCATCTTGAGCACAAGCTCACGCGCCGGACGCACGGCTTTGCGGACATAGGCCATCTCACGCCGGGCGGTTGTCAACGTCTCCAGCAGTTCCGGACCGGGATCGCTAAGGACCTCGTCTTCGAGATCCTCAATGCGCTCGCCAAGGGTCTCCACCACCCTCAGCGCGTTTTCGAACACACAGTCGAGGAGAGCGTACAAGAGGTATGCTGGGCCAAGACGGCGCAAACGGCCAGAAGGCCTGCGGATGCGCTCCCGCACAGGTTCGAAGACGGTCCCGGGACGCTCCTGGAACGTCAGCACACACGTTGGGGTCAACACGGCGCTGAGTTGCTCCGCCCGCACGGTAAGGCCGTCCTCAGCCAAGGAAAGCATCTTAAGCGACACAAAAAGCACATCTGGAAAGGCCTCAAAGACCGGACGCTGCCCCGTATTGGCAATGTCCTCAAGCACGAGAGGCGGAATAGCAAATGCCTCTCCCATCTCGCGAAGAAGCTGGGCGTCATGGACGCCGTCCACATTCACCCAGCTGGTGGATGGCTTAGCCACGTACTGCGCAAGCTCGCCCGGCCCCTCGGGAACCGCCTCGCGCACGCCGTCTTCGTCAAAATCCATTACCCGAAGGCGCGGCGTCTCAATCTTGCGTTCACCCACGAAAACAATAGCGCCGGGAGATTGTCCCGCCTTATGTCGCCGTTTTTTGAGAAACCGTGCCATGCGTGCTCCTTGGCGTGGCTTACGGCACGACCACGTGCTCTGGCTTAAGAGTTCTTGGTGCGCTTATACTCGCGTAAAATCCACGGCTCCTGCGGTGTGGATCCGCCACCGGGTTGGCGCTTGAGGATGTTTTCCTGCTCCTTTTCGGGCAGCTGCCTGTACCACTGCATTGCGGCGTCCGTGGCGTCCTGCTTTTCCATCTGCTCGGCGGCTTTGCGATACTTGGCAATGCGCTGGGCTTCTTCAGCTTGCTCACGGGCGTATTGTTCCTGTGGACTTTCGTAGCCGTCAGGACGGGCGTAGTACCCCGTTTTTTTGAGGGCCCCAAAAAGCCACGCCACAGGATTGGCTACGGTGGTCCCGCTTTTGTCCGAGAGCTGTCCCTTTGTGGCCAGTTCCCATTCTGCGTGATTGAGGGCTTGCCGTAAGGGAGCAAAGTCGATGCCTCGGCCTTCGAAGACCTGCCTAAGCTGACGCATCTGGTTTCGGGTCCACCCTGCCTTGGCCAGGTGAGGCCATGCCGCGGCGATGGTCTCGGAGCTCATCCCCCATGTTGTTGCGTCTTTATGTTCGCTCTCGGCTTCTTCTGGCTCTTCTCTTTGCAAGTAAGTTTCTTTCTTACTTACTAATAGGGGGGATTTTAGGGTGCGGTCATCCTGTCCGGTTAGGTGTCCGGTCTTATGTCCGGTATCGACCTGTTTGACACTGTCCGGATGGGTGTCCGGTGTCCGGTCCGGTATGTTGCCCGATATGAAGCCCGGTACAGGGTCCGCAGATATGGTTTTCATGAACTCGGCGCACAGGGATTTATCCAGCCTGATCTGGATGCCGGAGCGCTTGGTGCTCTGGAGTTTGGTCAGGACGCCCTTTTTCTCCAGCGCCGTGATGGAGTGGCGGATATAGTCATAGTTCGTGGCAAAATGTTTAGCGATGGCGCTGAGCGTTACGGTGATAATGCTGTCGCCTTTCTCTTTGGATATGGCGATGAGCAGGCGCAAAATTTCAGCTCGTTTGCCGGAAATACGCAGGCGCTGACGCGGTTCGAACATGGCCAGCAGAGAGGAGGAATCCTGCTCGGTATATGTATCCGCCGTGGCATCCGGATTTGTATCCGGTTGGGTGTCCTTTATCGTGTCCGGTGTATGTGTCCGGTTGTGCTTTTGGGAAGTGTCCGGTGTTGTGTCCGGAGTGCTGTCCGTATGCGATACCGGACTGTCCTGAGGACACTCCGGATACTGTCCGGTTTTTTCTCCGGATACAGTCCGGTCACCTGTCCGGATTGTATCCGGTGTTGACTCCGGACTGTCCGGTATGGTGTCCGGATACGTGTCCGGTGTCCTTGGCGCCGGTTCAGCAACGGGAGCCGCGCTCTGCGCGGCCGGGGCGGGAGTGGTGTCTGTGGCGTCCTCCGAAATATCGTGGGTAAACTTCTGGTACGGATTGTCCTCAAGGTCCGCCAAGAGCTGGGCGGCCATGGGGTCTTCCTTGGGCGAAGCTTTCTTGCGCTTGGCGGAGCGCTGGGCGCTTTTTGCCTTTTCCTGCGCGGCGACTTCCTTCGCCTGCTTGATCATATCGGAGTAGGAGGAGCCTGCGGCCATGGGTTACTCCTGCGCGCGTTGGAGTATTTCTTTGGTGACGGCCTGATAGTCCGCCGCACCGTTGGACTTGGGGTCGTCGTCAAAAATGGTCTTCTGCCGCGAGGTGGCGCGATTGATGGCCGTATTGTTGCGGATGGCGGCGTCGAAGATGGCGTCGCGGAAGAATGTGGATATGGCGGTGCTCATGGATTCGGACAGCTTGGTGCGCTTGTCGATCATAGTGATGAGCGAGCCGATGATATCCAGATCGGGGTTGAAGGATTCTTTGATGAACTCAATGTGGCTCAGGAGCTGCTGCATGCCTTTGAGCGCGAACCAGTCCTCGGACTTGACCGGAATGAGGTAAAAGTCACTGGCGGCAAGGGCGTTGTTGAGGGCAACGTTGATATTTGGCGGGCAGTCGATAAGGATGTAGTCGTACTGCTCGTGCACCTCGGGCGTGAGCTTGCTCTTGAGGGCGATAAAGGCGTTTTTGGCTTCCACGCCGCCGCTGTCCAGCCCGAACATGTCCATATTGCTTGGCACGAGGGAGAGGCGAGGGTAATCACTCTTTTCAGACTGGCGCGGATACTTGGTGGGGAAAATGCACAGCCCCATCTCGGTCTTTTCGTCCCGGATGATGTTGGCAAACGTGAGCGGGTAGTCAAAGGGCGACATGGTGCCAAGGATCAGCGTGGCGTTGTGCTGGGGGTCGGTGTCGATAACCAGAACACGCTGGCCATGGTACTTTGCCAGGCAGTGCGCGATGTTTATGACGCTCGTCGTTTTGGCGACGCCGCCCTTCTGGTTGCAGAACGAGATTACGGTGGCCATGCGGGAATTCCTCTCTTTTTGTATTGATACGGATATGTTCCCCTAAAAAGGGTGAAAGTCAAGGGCTATGCTTTGTCTTGTCAAGCGGTTTTTTGCATGGCTCTATCTTTTCCTCTTCATGGGGAAGCTGGGTGGGGGGACTCTCCCCGGTTTGAAGAATCAGTGATTTCGGGATGTTGTGTTCGTGTTTTCGGTACGCAAAATCCGTATTGCTTGAATTTCAGGAAGAATTGCGCGGGGAGCAAAGCGGGGAGAATTTTTCCCGGAAGTCATCCACCATAGGGATAAGGTTGTGGTTTTGTGCCCTTTCGGATCGAGCCTCTCCTGTGGAGAGGCAGGCCAAGCGTACAGGCTGGAGCGCAGCCGTGGTGCACATGTGCCATATGCCATCAATTGGTGAAAAAGCGGTGGCTGGAGACGCGGGCCGAGCCCCGTGCCCGTCGCCAAGGATGCCGCCACGGGAAGACGTGCTGATACACGATGAAGGCCCGTGTTTTGCAGATATTCCGAGCAGGAGGCTTTATGCGATATATTATGAATACGTCTACGGATCCGGCGTTTAACCTTGCGGCGGAAGAGTGGCTGCTCATGAACACGCAGGATGAAGTGTTCATGTTGTGGCGCAATGCTCCGGCGGTGATTGTGGGGCGCAATCAGAATACGCTAGCGCAGATTGATGTAGACTTTGTCCGTGAGCGTGGCATTCCCGTGGTGCGGCGCCTCTCTGGCGGCGGGGCCGTGTTCCATGACCTTGGGAATATCAACTTTACCTTCATCTCCAACGACGCCGGGGGCGGCGCGCTGGATTTCCTGCGGTTTACCACGCCCATTGTGGAGGCGCTGGGGCGCATGAGGGTGATGTGCTCTTTTGATGGGCGAAATGACCTTGTCATTGATGGACGCAAGGTCTCGGGCAATGCCCAGCATATCGCAGCGGGGCGCGTTCTCCATCACGGAACATTGCTGTTTTCTTCGGATGTGACGGACATATCAGGCGCGCTGCGCGTAGACCCCGAAAAGTACAAGGACAAAGCCGTCAAGAGCGTGCGCAAGCGCGTGACGAATATCG
>NZ_JBUDSW010000276.1:0-4427 GCF_054921475.1 Desulfobaculum sp.
TACGCCACATCCTCGGGCGGCAGGGAGGCGTGCAAAGCGCCGTATTCCTCATATAGCGCCACATAGGCAATGCGCAGCTCCTCGCCTACGGCCAGCGCCTTCTGTGCGGGTGTCAAATCGCCCATGGCGCAGGCCTGCAGGCACAGCGGCAACGCCACAGCAAGCAGCACAAGCGGCAGGCCGCGGCGCACGCCGGACGCCTTCCCCGACTTTTCCTGCACCTCACCCGGCGTTTTCGCCTCTTCGCCCGGCACGGCCTCTGCCCCTTCCCTCCCCCCACGGGGAGCGCGGCGCACGCGGGGCAAGCGGACGGGCTTGCTGGCGCGGATGCGGCCATACACAGCCAGCACGCCGCCAAGGGCGGAGCCGATGAGCATGCCGCATTCCAGCATCTCGGCGCGGGTGCCCTCATCCACGTCCACACCAGCAATGGCAAGTACGGCGCAAACAAGGGCAACCATCCCGCCCCAAAATGTCCGCGACTGATACAACGCTTTCTCGTCCCTCACATTCGACCTCCTTTGGTCCTTGCGGTGAATCACAACGCGCGAACCATAGAAAAGCCGCATGTTTCCAGCGAGGGGCATGTGCGCAGACCTGCACTTTCGCCGCGTTCATCCGTCCCGGCCATGCGCTGCACACCCTGCCAAAACGCCGCCGCCTCTGGACAAGGGGTCTGTTATTTGTTCCATTTACGGATGGTTATTGATGCGCCCATGTCGTTCCACACCAACACCGCACAAGAGGCCTCATGAATTCCAACGTTCTCAAAAGGGCCCGCATCTGGCTGGCGAGCATTATGGCCTGCCTTGCCCTCGCCGCCCCGGCCAGTGCTTCGGACGGCCTGAACATTGTCACCTCCACCACCCAAATTGCCGACTTTGCCCGCAACATCGTCGGCGACCGGGGAGAAGTGCACTGCATTCTCGCCCCGGGCGCGGACCCGCACACCTACCAGCCCACACCGGACGACGTGCATATCGTCCTCGACGCGGACCTGTGCCTGCAAAATGGCCTGCACCTTGAGGGCAAAGACTGGATGGGCACCCTCTCCCGCGATGCGGGCAAGCCCATCGTCACCTGCACCGACGGCGTCCAGCCGCTGGCCATCAGTCAGGACGGCCAAACCATACCGGACCCCCACGCATGGTTTTCGCCGCGAAATGCCGCCGTCTACGTCAACAACATCACCCGCGCCGTCAGTCAGCTGGACCCGGACGGCAAGCGCCAGTACGAAGCGCGGGCTCAGCTTTTCCTGCAGCAACTGCGCGTACTGGACGCATGGGTGCGCCAGCAGGTGGCGCGTATTCCGCCCCACCGCCGCATCCTCGTCACCACGCACGACGCGTTCAATTACTTCTGCCGGGAGTTCAAGTTTAACGAGAGGAACAACTATCTGAGCATCGCCCCGGTGGGCTGGTCCACAGGCAGCGAGGTTGGCGCGGGTATGACGCCCGACCGCCGGCGTGTGGTGGTGGAATCCATCGCCAATTCCGGCGCGCCCGCCATCTTTGTGGAAACCACCATCAGCCCCAAGCTCATCCGCGAAATTGCCCGCGACACAGGCGTGGCCATTGGCGGCGAGCTGTACTCGGACTCCATGGGAGAGGCCGATACTGCGGGTGAAACCTACATTGGCATGATGCGGGAAAACGTCCTGCTCATCGTCAATTCCCTGCTGACCAACGGAGACGAGTCGCGCTAACGGCCTGAGCGCCCCGCCCCGCAAAGAAGCAATGCAGGCGGGGCACCCAGAGCAACGTAAGGCGAAAAACCATCCAAAGCCCACGCAATGGGCCAGAGCAACACGAGAATTGGCACCAGCAGGCGCTCCAGGTTGGCGACGCTCACCAGCCTCACCGGCCCTGCGCCCATGTCATCAACGTCAAAGGATACAGGCACCATGCTTCGATTCCTGCTTACCATTTTCATTTGGATTACCTTTGTCGGCGGGGTTGGGGTGTACATGCACCTGCGCGACTCCGGGCAGGCGCCCCCAGCCCTTGCCGAAGCCGCGCCCGAAGCGGCCCGCGCCGTGTACGACATTGAGCTGACCCCAACGTTCTCCGCGCAGGCCGACCCCTTTGCCCTGCGCACCACGGACGCCGACGCGCCAGCCATAACCGTCACCCTCAACGGCGCATCCATTGGCACCATCCCAAGCGGCATCAGCCCCGGTCAGCCGTGGGTACGGCGCGCCGTCTCCGGCGTGGTGCAGGGGGCAAACGAAATCTACGTACAGGCCGCGCCGCCCGTCGCCGCAGGGGGCACCCGCCATGCGGTGCGCGTCCGCGTCCTGCGCAATGGCCAGCCCACAGCGGAAACCACTTTCTGGAACGACGGCGGCGCAAGCGTCAGCGGAACCCTGCGCTTTACCGCAGCCAGCGACGGAGACCATTCATGACCACCACAGAGCGCAAAACCGTCATTGAGGTCAAACACCTCACCGTCAGCTACGGGCCAAAGCCCGCCCTGCTGGACATGACGCTCTCCATTGAAAACGGCCTGCTGGTCGGCGTCATCGGCCCAAACGGTGCGGGCAAGTCAACGTTCATCAAGGCCATTTTGGGCTTTGTGCACCGCGATGTCGGGCATGTGCGCATCGACGGCATTGATGCGGAAAAGGCCAAGGGGCGCGTGGCCTATGTGCCCCAGCGCGGCGCTGTGGACTGGGACTTTCCCATCACCGTGCGCGAGGTTGCCATGATGGGGCGCTACAACCTCATCCCGTGGTACCGCAATCCCGGTCCAGAAGACCGCGACGCCGTGGACGAAGCGCTGGACATGGTGCGCATGGCCGAATTTGCGGACCGGCAAATCGGCCAACTGTCCGGCGGCCAGCAGCAGCGGGTATTCATGGCCCGCGCCCTTGCCCAAGGCTCGGACATTCTGCTGCTGGACGAACCCTTCGCCGGGGTGGACGCCGCAACAGAGCGCGCCATTTTAGACGTGCTGGAGCGTGCCAAGTCCGCAGGCAAAACCCTTGTCGTGGTGCACCACGACCTTGCCACCGCCGCCGAATACTTTGACCGCCTCGCCCTCATCAAGCAGCGTCTGTTTGCCTACGGCACGCCGCAAATGGTCCTGCGCGAGGACCTGCTGAGCGAGGTCTATGAAGGCAAACTCCGCGTCTTTTCCGATGTTTTCCGCAAGGAGGAAACCACGCCGTGATAGATTTCCTCAGCCATGCGTTTCTTGACCCGCTCTCGCAGGCGTATTTTCAAAAGTCGCTCATCGGGGCCAGCATCGTTGCGGTGGTGGCCAGCGTTGTGGGGTGCCTTGTGGTGCTGCGCCGCATGGCCTTTTTGGGCGATGCGCTCTCCCACGCCATGATTGCCGGTGTGGCGGGGGGCTATCTTGTCATGAAGATGCTCTTTGGGCTGGAAGCCAACGCCCCGGGCATGCTGATTGGCTCGCTCATCGCGGCCATCCTCACCGTAGGGCTTATCGGCTTTGTCTCCCGCGTCTCACGCGTGAAGGAGGACACAGCCATCGGCATCATGTACACGGGCGTTTTTGCCCTTGGCGTGGTGGTGGTCTCCATCTTCCGGCACTATATCCACATCGACCTCATGCACTTCATCATGGGCGATGTGCTTGGCATTTCGGATACGGACCTGTGGGTCAGCGCCCTTGTGGCCGCGACGGTGCTGTCCTGCATTATCTTGTTCTTCCGCCATTTTCAGATATCCGCGTTTGACCCGGTTATGGCCGCGTCCATTGGCTTGCCCATTGTCTTTTTGGACTATCTGCTGACCACGTGCGTCTCCCTTGTGGTGGTCAGCGCGGTGAGCATGGTGGGCGTTATTCTGGTGGTGGGACTACTCATCACTCCGGCGGCAACGGCGTACCTGCTGTCCGACAGACTCTCGCGGATGATGGCGCTGGCGGCGCTCTTTGGCGTGACCAGCGTGGTGGGCGGGCTGTACCTGTGTGTGTGGCTCGACACCGCCGGCGGCGGCGCAATTATGGTGTTCTCCACCCTGCAATTCATCGTTGTGCTCACGCTGGCACCGCGCTACGGGCTTATCGCGCGCTGGCTGCGGCAGCGCCACGCCGTGCCCCAGCATGTGCTGGAGGACATCCTTGGCGCACTCATCCGCCGCGCTGGCGACCCCGCCACAGCAGGCGACATCCGCCCCTACGTGGCCGACGGCAAGCGCCTACGCGCCTCGCTGGGGAATATGGTACGCGATGCACTCATCACCGAAACCAACGCCCATTACACCCTCACCCCCAAGGGCGCGCAGGAGGCCAGCCGCATTCTGCGCGCACACCGGCTATGGGAAAGCTACCTAGAACACATCGGCACCCCCGCCGGAGAGGTGCACGAACGCGCCCACATCCTCGAACACATTCAGGACCAACGCGCCATAGACTATCTGGACAGTCTGCTGGGGTACCCCACAACAGACCCCCACGGCCAC
>NZ_JBUDSW010000277.1:0-4376 GCF_054921475.1 Desulfobaculum sp.
CCCCACATTCGACCACGACCACCCCTCACCTCACCCCGTCCAGCCACCGTTAGCGCACCGCATCTCTCCACCAATAAAAAAGCCCGCAACGCCAAGACGTTGCGGGCTCCCTGAGAAAAGGGCAGTGCCCCGGCTAGTCGCCGGAGGAGATGGCGTTGAAGCCGGGGATGGAGGTGCGTTTTTCGAGTTCACGCAGTCCCCATGTGGCGAGGGTGACGAGCAGCAGATAGTAGAGCCCGACCACGGAGAACACCTCGATATTGCGCCATGTGGCCTTGGCGATCTCACGGCCCATGCCGGTAAGGTCGTTGACGGTGATGATGGACGCCAGCGAGGAGTATTTGATGAGGTAAATAATTTCGTTGCCGCAACCGGGCAGGGCGCGGCGCACGGCCTGCGGGAGCACGATGTGGACGACGGTCTGAAAGGGCGTCATGCCGAGGGCTTCGGCGGCTTTAAGCTGGCCGGACTTAATGGACATGAGGCCCATGCGCACATACTCGGACTGATAGGCGGCGCTGCACATGAAGAAGCCGATAACGGCGGCCTCCATGGGGTCCAGCACGAGGCGGAAGCCCCCTACGGAGATGTAAGGCAGGGCGAAGTACCAGAAGTAGAGCTGCACGACGAGGGGCGTCCCGCGGAAGATGGCGACGTAGACGTCGGCCAGCCAGCGCAGGGGACGCGGACCGTAGACGCGTATGGTTCCCGTGAGTACGCCGAACACGACGCCAAGGGCCGACGCGGGGATGATCAGCTTGAGGCTGACCAAAAGCCCAACGTTCAGGCCCGGAACGACGCGTTCCATAACGAATTGCAGGAAAGCGTCCATGTTACAGGGTCTCCCCGGTCAATTCGTTGATCTTGGAGCAGAACTCCTGCGTGCGGGAGGCGGAGCCTGCGCCAAGCAGCTCTGCGGGGGAGCCGTGCTCAATGATTTCACCCTGCTGCATGAAGATGAACTCATCCGCAAGCTGGGAGGAAAACGTGATTTGGTGGGTGGCCATGACCATGGTCATGCCGTTCTGCGCAAGGTCGCGAATAACGGCGAGCACCTCACCGATAAGCTCGGGGTCGAGGGCGGAGGTCGGCTCGTCGAGGAGGAGCACTTCCGGGTCCATGGCAAGGGCGCGGGCGATGGACACGCGCTGCTTCTGGCCGCCGGAAAGCTGGGCGGGATACAGCTCCGCACGCCCGGCAAGGCCCACGCGTTCCAGCTCGGCCATGGCGCGGTCCGTGGCTTCGCGCTTGTTCATGCGGCGCACTTTGGTCAGGGCGATGCGCACGTTCTCCATGGCGGTAAGATGATCAAACAGGTTGAAGTCCTGAAAGATCATGCCCACTTTTTGCCGGTAGTCGTTAAGCACCTTGCGGTTGGTGTAGTCCACTTCCTCACCACTTAGCCAAAAGCGGCCGGTATCGGGCGTGATGAGAAAGTTCATACACTGGAGCAGGGTGCTCTTGCCGCCGCCGGAGGGGCCGATGAGCACCTTGAGGGAGCCGCGCCCCAGCTCAAGGCAGGCGTCGCGCAGAACGTGGTTTTCGCCGAAGGACTTATTGAGTCCTTGCACCTTTAATATGACAGAATCAGACATTAGAAGGATCCCTCCCGGGAGTAGCCCGGAATCCGTACTTTCACTTCAAGCCGACGCAGGGCCTTGAGGCCGAACCACGTCAGAACAAAGAACAACAGCCCCGCAAACACGGCGAGCGGCAACGGCTGATGCGTTGTGGACGCCACGGAGCGCGTTCTGGACATCAGTTCCATGACGCCGATGACGAACGCCAGGGCCGAGTCCTTGAGAATGATGGAAAATTCATTGGACCAGCCGGGAATGGCCAGCCGGAGCGCCTGCGGCAAAATGATGGACACGATGGCGTCGCGGTCGGACATGCCGAGGGCGCGGGCGGCCTTGAGCTGGCCGGACGGCAGCGACTGAATGGCTCCGCGGAAAATCTGGGACTGGTATGCGCCGCTGGTGAGGCCCAGCACAATGACGGCTGCCGCAAACGCGCTGTCGAGGCCGATGGCTCGCAGGGCGGGGAACACTTCCGTCAACGTGGCGAGAATGCCGAAATAAAAGAGGTAGAGCATCACCAGAATGGGCACGCCGCGAAACAGCCAGACATACAGCCCAACAAGGCGCCGCACCGGGCGCGAGCCGTACACGTGCCCCACAGCCATGGGGATGCCGAGGCACAGCCCAAGGGCCAGCGCACCAATAACAAGACCTGCCGTCCACCAAATGCCGGACAACAGGTACGGAAGCGCATCCAATATCGCAGCGAATGCCTTGGTAAAATCCATAGTCGTATCGCTTTGTTAAAAAGGAAAAAACCGCCCGGAACGGTCAACGGGACCGATACCATCCGGGCGGCTCAAAAGTGAGAACGTTTTCAGGCTAGTGGATGTTCCACTTGGCCTTCAGCTCTTTCCAGTAGGGATCGGCCATGAGCAGCTTCAGACCTTCGTTGAGCTTTTCGCGCAGGTCGCCGTCGGTCTTGCGGACGGCGTAGCTGTACACTTCGCTTTCAAGGTCAAAGGTGCCGCAGATGTGGTAGGGCTGATCCTTCATCATCTCGTAGGCGATGGTGCTGTCCATGGCGGAACCGTCAATGCGGCCGATGGGCAGGTCCTGCATGGAGAGGTCGGTGGAGTCGTACTTTTTCACCGTAAAGTCCATGCCGTCCTTCTTGGACAGGGCATCAAGGTAGGCGGCGGTGTTGGTGCCACGCTGCACGCCAACGGTCTTGCCGGAGGTCAGGAAGTTTTCCAGATCGCCCTTGATGTTGTCGCGCACCACGAGCACCTGCGTGACTTCGTAGTAGGGGATGGTGAAGTCAACGACCTTGGCGCGCTCCTTGGTGGCGGACATGCCACACGCGATAAAGTCGAGCTTTCCGGCGTTAAGCGCGGGGATGATTCCGTCCCAGTCCATGGGCTGATGGCGCACTTCAAAGCCCATCTTGTCGGCAATCCAGTTCACGGCGTCTACATCGAACCCTGCGGGATCGCCGTGCTTGTCAACGTAACCGAAAGGCGGAAAGCCAAAATCGATTCCATTGACGTAAACTTTGTCGGCAGCGATGGCGCCACTTGCAAGCATCAGGGTCAACATCAGGCCAAAAATACCAGCAATAAGCTTCTTACCCATGGTTTCCACTCCTTTTGTGCCCGCATACCCCCCGGGCAACTGAACAGTTATCCACTCCCTCAATCCCGGTTCTGCGTAGAAACCGGAACTCTTGCGAATACCAAACCAGTGCAGGACGGGCAAGCCCGAATAGTAGGGGCAAATTGGGACGGAATCACAAGGTGATAGTGGCCTGACAGGCCAGGCGGAGGCGAACGGCGTAGGGTGGCGACCGGGTAGCGGTAGGGTGGTACACGACGCGAGCGCCGCAGGCCCCATAACATGCGAGGGCCGGATGCCCTATGCATCCGGCCCTCAATGCGGGAGTGCTGCTGCCTCGCGCTAGGCGAGCAATTCGTCGCGACCTTCCAGCAGGTCCGTGATGACACCGGGGTCGGCAAGGGTGGAGGTATCGCCGAACTCGTCGGTGATGCCTGCCGCAATCTTGCGCAAAACCCGGCGCATGATCTTGCCGCTTCGGGTCTTTGGCAGTTCGTCGGCGAACTGGATGACCTCTGGTGAAGCGATGGGGCCGATCTCCTTGCGCACCCACCCGCGCAGTTCGGCCATAAGCTCATCGGTGGGTTCCGAATCCGCGGTAAGGGTGACGTAGGCGTAGATGGACTCGCCCTTGATTTCATGCGGCATGCCGACCACGGCGGCTTCGGCCACGGCGGAGTGCGCAACGATGGCGGACTCGATTTCGGCGGTGCCCATCCGGTGGCCGGAGACGTTGATCACGTCGTCCAAACGCCCCATGACCCAAAAGTAGCCGTCATCGTCCGTCCGCGCGCCGTCGCCGGACTCGTACATGCCGGGGAAGCGCTCGAAGTAGGTGCTCTTAAAGCGCTCCGGATCGCCGAAGACGCCACGGAGCATACCGGGCCACGGCTTGCGCACCACAAGGTGCCCGCCTTCGCCGGGACCGACGGGCGTGCCCTCGGCGTCAACGATGGCGGCGTCCACACCGGGCAGGGGCCGGGTGGCGGAGCCGGGCTTGAGGGGAGTCGCGTAGGGCATGGCGGAGATGAGAATGCCGCCGGTTTCGGTCTGCCACCATGTGTCCACGATGGGCAGATTCTTTTTGCCGACATTCTCGTAGTACCACATCCATGCCTCGGGGTTGATGGGCTCGCCAACGGACCCGAGGATGCGCAGGGAGGACATGTCGCGCTTGTCCGTCCACTCCGTGCCCTCACGCATGAGGGCGCGGATGACGGTGGGCGCGGTGTAGAAAATGTT
>NZ_JBUDSW010000278.1:0-4327 GCF_054921475.1 Desulfobaculum sp.
GTCGGTCACGCCCACGCGCCGCCCTTCCACGGCAACCACGGCAATGCCGCGGAGCAGGTAGGTCAAAAGGTCCTGCAGGGCCGCAACGTTCGGCTGCTTGCCGCAGACGCCAACCTTGGTGCACGAGCCTTTGGCACGCTGTTCACACTGATAACAAAACATAGGTCCCTCCTTTTCGGGATGGTGGTGGTCGTGTTTGCCTTTCCACACTTTTCTACCCGTACAGGGGAACAGGAACTTTGACCTACGTCAATTGGGCCGAATTCGTTGCGTTTTTTCTTGCGCCGGATGCGGGAAACCAGCCCTGCGGGAGCCGCCGCGCAGGGCACCCAACCGCCCGAAACCCCAGCGCCTGTGCGGGCTGCGGCCGACATGAAACAGTCAGCCCTCTCCCCACTCATCAGGCCGGAAAAAAGCGAAAAAAAAGCGCCGGAGCGGTTGCCCCGGCGCTTTTCTGCGTGATTTTCAGATGCGTTAGCCGTCGTGCACGGGAATGTATTCCCGCACGGCCTCAGCGAGTTCGTCCACGTCCTTTGGCCCCAGTACATAGAACAGGTCCGGGGTTTTCAGACACAGGACGCGCTTTGAGCGCGAAACCACCACGGCTTCACGTCCGGCGGGCAGTGTAAACATGCCGGAGCGGTAGCCGAAGTAGGCCATGCAGCGGTCCTTCTTCATGGGGGCAAGGGTTTCGTCCGTTTCAAGGTCGGTGACAAAGGCGCGGGTCACCTTGTCCAGCGTCACGCTGGCGCGCAAAAACGGCGGGGCCTCAACGAACACACGGCCCTCATCCACCATAACGCGGGTGCGGGACGGGTTGATATAGAGCATGTACCAATACAGCGCAGTGATGGGCACCGCTACAGCCAACAGACAAATGCCGGTCCACATGATGCCGGAGCGGAAGCTCCACACCGTGGCGGCAGTGACGGCGGCGACAAAGACCAGCAACAGGCCGATCACCACACCGCGCATGGGTACGGGAAAAATCTTGGTCATGAAAAATCCTCTTTGTTCACAGTCTTTCCTCGCCCGAAGCAAGCAGCTCCAGACGGTCCGTCTGCTTCAGCGTGATAAAACGCCCGCGGACCTCAATAAGCCCGGCGTCGTTCATCCGCCTCAAAACGCGGGAGAGCGTCTCCTGCGCCGTGCCGAGAAGGCTTGCCAGATGACCCTTGGCTATGTCCAGTTCCAATTGCTCGGCGCCGCCACTGCGTTCGGAAAGATCGAGCAGGTAGGCGGCAAGGCGCTGGGGCGTTTCGCGCAGGGTCAGGTTCTCCAGCTTCACGGTAAAGCGCCGCAACTTCATGGCCATAGCGGCCAGCATATTGAAGGCCACGCCCGCCTCGCGCTCGATGAGCCGGTGCAGGGCCCCGCGCGGGAAATACAGCACCCGCGAAGGACGCGTTGCCTCGGCATTGGCGGGAAAGTCCCCGCCCTCGAACACCGGCACCTCTGCAAAGGGTTCGCCCGGACCATAAATGTGGATAATCTGCTCGCGTCCCTCGGGGGACAGCTTGAAAATCTTCACCTGTCCTTCAAAGACAACATAAAAGCCGTCGGCCCTATCGCCCTCTACGAAGATGGTTGCGCCCTTGGCAAGGCGCGTCTCCACGGCGATATCGGCCACGGCGTCAAGCTGCCCGGATGACAGGCCGCGAAAGAGCGACAGGTCGGCGATGAAGTCCCGCTTGTGCATGGCTACGATGTCCTCCGAGGGGCGTTGTAGCACCAGTTGGGCCGGGGGGCAAAGGGGCGCGCGGCCCCTACTCGCCCGCGCCCTCCTCCCGCACGTGTGTGGTCAGGCCAAAGTCCGCAAGGATGGCATACAAGGCCGGAATAACAAGGAGCACCAACACCGTGGACGCCAACAGGCCAAACACAAGGCTGATGCACAAGGGGATAAGAATCTGCGCCTGTAGGCTGCGCTCCGTCAGCAGTGGCACAAGGCCCATAATGGTCGTCATGGACGTGAGCAGCACGGCCCGGAAGCGCGCCCGGCTGGCCTGCCGCGCCGCATCCACCACATCCATGCCTTGGCGCAGGTGAATCTTGATGAACTCCACCAGCAGGATGGAATCATTCACCACCACGCCCGCAAGGGAGACGAAGCCCATGATGCTGGGCATGGCCAGTTCCTGCCCAAAGAGCAGATGCCCCCACACCACGCCGATAAAGGCCAGCGGAATGGTGGCAATAACCACAAACGGCTCATAATAGCTGCGGAACTGAAACGACAGCAGCACAAAAATGCCAAACACGCCAATGACAAGGGCCTTCATGAGCGACTTGCCCGTCCGCGCCCCTTCGCGCGCCTGCCCTTCCATGGCAATGCGCACGCCGGGGTGACGCTCCAGCATGCCCGGGACAAAGCGCGCCTGCGTATCCGCCACAATCTCGCCCGCGTTGGCGCGCATAAAGTCCACCTCGCCCTGAATGGTCACCGTGCGGCGGGAGTTGATGCGTGCAATGCGCGCCCAGCCGCGCCCCTCGTCAATAACGGCGATGCTCCCCAGCGGGGCCTGCCCGCCGCCGGGCATGGTCACATGAAACGTATCAAGGTCCGCAAAGCTATTCTGGTCCAACTGGTCGAGCTGCACGTTGACCTCGTAGCTCTCCGGCCCGTCCTGAATCTCCAGCGCGTCCACGCCGTAAAATCCGGCCCGAAGCTGGCGGGCGATGTCCGCCGCCGTCACGCCAAGGGCCAGCGCCCCTTCACGCAGGCGCACGCGGACCTCGGGCTTGCCGGGGCGCAGGTCGTCGGACACGTCGTACACGCCGTCATAGCCGCGCAGCCACGTCACAAGCTCATTGGATGCGGATTTCAGTTCGTGCAGGTCGTCGCCCTGCAAACGCATATCAATGGCAAGGCCGCCGGGACCGATGACCGGTTCCTTGTAGGCTATGCTGATGGCGTCCGGCTCCTCGCCGACCTCCTTGCGCCACAGGCGGGAAATCTCATCAATGGTGCCGTCGCGCTCCTCGGCGGAGAGCAGGTCCGCGCTGACGGTGACAAGGTGCGGCCCTACCTCGTGGGAGTCCGCATTGGTGGAGTACTGCACGTTGACGTTTTCGATGAGCTTTTGCCCATCCGGCTGCCGCGGGGCAAGCTGCTGCCCGACGCGGTGCAGGGCCTCCTCCACGCGCCCGGCCACGGCCTCGGTGCGCGAAAGGGGCGTCCCCTGCGGCAGCAGAACCCGCGCCTCCAGCACATCGCCGTCAATCTCCGGGAAGGCGCGCATCTTGAGCCGTCCGCCAGCCAGCATACCGATGGACACCACAAACACCGCCACAACGCACCCCACCCACAGGTAGCGGTAGCGTACAGCCCAGTCCACACTGCGGCCAAGGCGGCGTTCGCGCATGCCCTCAAACCACGCATCAAAGCGCTGGCGGAAGGGGGACCGCTTGTCCTTTTCGTGCCCGTGCAGGGAGTGCGACAGATGCCGGGGCAGAATGCAAAAGGCCTCCACAAGGCTGACGCCAAGGGTGATGATGAGCACCACGGGCATCACCCACAGCACCTTGCCGATATCGCCCCGGATAAGCAGCGCCACGGTGCCAAAGATAAGCACCGTGGTGGTGAACGACGAAAACACGCCCCGCGCCACCTCCACCGTGCCGTCCACGGCGGCGCGGTAGGCGCTTTTGCCGCTGCGCAGGTGCGAGGCGACGTTCTCGGAAATAACAATGGCGTCGTCCATAAGCAGACCAATGGCCATCAGCAGGCCCACCATGGAGATCATATTCAGCGACAGCCCCAGCCCATCCAGCACAAAGGCCGCGCCCATAAATGACACGGGCAGTCCCATGGCCACCCAAAAGGAAAAGCGGAACGTAAAGAACAGCCACATGGTCAAAAACACCAGCACAAGGCCCTGCACGCCGTTGCTCACCAGCATCTGGAGCCTATCGCGCACGATTTTGGAGACATTGCGCGTGAGGGTGTATTCCACAGTGGGCGGGGCCTCGCGGCGTTCGCGGTCCACAAAGGCCTGCACCGCGTCCATAATGCGCAGGGAGTCCTCGTCCTTGGTCTTGCTGACCATGAGCAGGCCAGCACGCTGGCCGTTGAACAGAATCTTCTGCTCGTCCAGCTCAAAGCGGTCCGTAATGCGGGCGATGTCGCCAAGGCGAATCTCCGCCCCGGTGGTGCCCGAGACCACGGTCAGGTCCTCGTACTCGCGCACGCTGCGCCGCTCATCGTCAAAGCGCACAAGGATGTCCGCGTCGCGCGTTTCCACGCTTCCTGCGGGCAGGTCCACGCTCTGCGCGGCAATGCGGTCCGCAATGTCCGAGACGCTCAGCCCGTACTGCATCAGCGTGC
>NZ_JBUDSW010000279.1:0-4322 GCF_054921475.1 Desulfobaculum sp.
CCACAGAGGTGACGACCGCCCCAGATAAAGGCAACCGGCATGTGCGCACATGGGATTTTTAAGGGCCCACGGCCCTTAAACCGCCGGAGGCAAAGTCCCATCTTTTTCCTCAGCACCGCCCGCCCCACCAACACACCGCGCGAACGCGAGAAATTTGAGAAGGGAGAGGCGCCGCGGGTTTTTTCGGCGGGTATGTCTGGACAATGGTTGCCGGAGGCATTAGTTCTACGTGAAAACAGTCACAAACTCTTAAACGCAAGGAGTCTCGGAATGGATATCGAGAAGGACCGCAAGTGTCCCCATTGCGGCGAAACGCTTCAGCCCTGGATGGGCCCGCCGGAGACCGGCTGGGGTCTCATCTTGGTTTGCAATAATAACAACTGCCCGCACTTCTCCACGTCCAACGACACGGTTGCGGAGTATAATCCGGACTCGAAGCTGGGCTTCCGCTACGCCGAGGATCCCTCGAACGACTATACGTCGTTCAACCTTGCGAGCTACTGCGGGTCGACCTACATGGACATGTGCGCCAAACAGGACGATTAATTCCACACCGTTGTCATCAACAAAAAAAGGCCTCGCCTCCGGCGGGGCCTTTTTCTTTGCCCTTTGGCTGAAATTCCTTCTTACACCGACGCTGCTGGGGTGTGACTCCACATTTTGGAGAATGCTCTACACCTGCCTCCACCATGCGAAGCCCTACACGGGAAAGCGCATTCGCGCTGTCTTTCGCCTGTGATGACGGCCACGCAACAGCCGAAAGCACGTACCTGCCAACACTTTTCACCTGCTTCACAGTTTGAAGCCGTGCTGAGACCCGCTGTGCATGACATGGGACCACCAATATTGCGGCATCATATTGTTTTTATGCGTCCTTTTGCGTAAGGTATCCGCCATCCATGCAGCACCCTCATACACTCCAAAGGATATGGGCCAACAGAAGCATGCTTCTGACGCTCAAGGTCCTGCTTGGCGTTACGGCAATCGTAACGGTCTTTGCGCTTGTGACGTCGTCCATAGAGCGCAACGCCATTGAGCGCCACGAGCAGACGTTCAATGACCAACAACATGTCCAAACGCGCATTGCGGCGCAGGGCTTCAAGCAGTCGCTGTCGGACCTTGATGGGACGATACGTGGCGCACTGCGGGCCATTACGCCGTCGCGTCTTGTTTCGTCCCCGCGGGCGAATGCGCCGGAGCTGCTTTCCATTTTGCGCGGCAGTCCGCTGGTGGCGGGAATGGTGCTGCTCCCTGACGAAGGCGCTCCGCTGCTGCTTGGCGAAGCCGAGCCCGGCACGCGCCTTTCGGACGCCATAGTCCGATGGGTTAAGGCCCACCGCCTTGCCGCGCACGACATCCCGGGCGGACCGTATGTTGCGCCACTTGTCATGACACCCAGCGATCAGCGCCTTGGCCTGCTCTACCCGCTGTCGCCGCACACTGGCGACCCGGCGGTGCTGGCCATCATCGTCAATCTGGAACACCTGGCGAACCTCTTCATCGCGCCACTCCGGTCCGGGCAATACGGCGCGGGCTTCCTCGTGGATGGCGAAGGCACGGTGCTGTACGACCATGAAACGGACATCATCGGGCAGAACATCTTTGAGGGCATGCACAAGGGCTTCGAGGACCTGCTCCGTGTGGATGAACGCATCACGTCGGAGCCTTCGGGCACGGATGCCTACACGTTTTCGCTTATGCGCGGGCTGGAAGTTTCGCGCAAGCTGGTGGCGTGGACGCAGGTGCACTTTGCCAATGCCCGGTTCTCGGTGGTCCTCTCGGCCCCGGAGCGCGAGATTGCCCATACGCTGTCGGACCTGCACACCCAACAGGCCTTGGCGTGGGTGGTCTTGCTGCTGCTCCTGCTGGCAACGGGAGTCTCTGGGATGTACCGCAATGTGGTGAGTCACGAAAAAACCTCGCGCCAACGCTTGGCGGACATCCTTGAGCACCTGCCGGACCCGACCTTTGTGGTGGATGAAAAACAGCGCATCCTGGCGTGGAACAAGGCGCTGGAGGAGATGACCGGCGCAAGCAAGGCGCAAATGCTGGGCGCGCCGTCAACGGAGATTTCGCGGATTTTCTTTGGCGACGAAAAACGCCCGCTCCTGCTGGACGCCCTGAACGGCGCCGAACTCCCGGACGTGTACGACAACATTACGCGGGACGGGGACGTTATCCGCTGCGAAACCTTCCACCCGAATTTACGTGGCGGCGAGGGAGCGTATTTATGGATAACCGCCGCGCGCCTGCCGGACACCTGCGGCTGCCCGGCCGGGGGCATTGAAACCCTGCGCGATATCACCACCCGCAAACATTACGAAGAACGCATCAAAAGCAGTGAGGAACGCTACGCCCTTGCGGTGGCCGGCGCCAACGACGGCATCTGGGACTGGGACCTGACGACGGACACTGTCTACTTTTCCCCGCGCTGGCTGGAAATCATTGGCCTGAGCCCTGCGGAGGAGCCAAAGGCCGTCACCCTTTGGATGGACCGCATCCACCCCGACGACAAACAACGGGTGCTGGCCTGCAACCATACGGTTATCCACGGCACGCAGGACCACTTTGAGGTGGAATACCGCCTGCGGCATATGGATGGCAGCTACCGCTGGATTCTGGGCCGCGGGGCGGGCCTGCGCGCGGAGGACGGTTCCATCCGGCGCGTGGCGGGGGCGCATACCGACATCACGGAGCGCAAACACACGGAAAACGTCAACGCCGTGCTGTTCCACATTTCCAACGCCATCAGCACCACGCGCGACCTCGACCACCTCTTCTCCTCCATTCATGCGGCGCTGAAGGCGTACATCGACGCGGACAACCTCATCATCGCCCTTGTGGACGAAGACCGAGACCGGCTGGAATTCCGCTACCTGCATGACGAGGTGGAAACACACCTCAGCGCGCTGGAGAATATCACGTCCGCCTCGGTTCGCGGCATGAACATGGAAGTGGTGCGCACAGGACAGCCGCAACTCCTGCACCGCGAACAGCAAATGGCAGTGGGGGTCAGTGGCACACCGTCTGAGGTGTGGCTGGGGGTCCCCCTCAAGCTGGACGGCAAGGTCATCGGAGTGATGTCCACACAGGACTATGTGGACCCGCACAAATTCTCGGAGCTGGACGTGGAGCTTATGGTCTCCGTGTCGGAGCAGGTAGCCATGGCCATCCAGCGCAAGCAGAACGAGGAAGAGCTCGCGCGGCTTGCCCTGCACGACCCGCTGACGGGCCTGCCCAACCGCAATCTCTTTTCCGAGCGGCTGGAGCGCGCCCTCCAGCGCACCAAGCGCCACGCGGCCTACCAGTTTGCGGTGCTGCTGTTTGACCTTGATGGCTTTAAGAAGGTCAACGACTCCTTTGGGCACCACGTTGGGGATGAACTCCTCACCCGCGTTGCCACACGCCTGAAGCCCGCCCTGCGCAATACGGACACCATGGCCCGCCTTGGCGGCGACGAATTCGCCATTCTGCTGGAGGACTTCAACTCCACGCGCGAGGTGATTTCCATCGTCAAACGCATTCAGGGCGAGGTGGGGCGCCCCTACGTCACCGCGCAAACCACCATAACCATTTCCGCCAGCATCGGCATTGTCCTGCAGGGCACACAGTATACGGATACCGAAGCCATCCTGCGCGACGCGGATACGGCCATGTATCAGGCCAAAGGCATGGGCAAGGCCACCTTCATGGTCTTCAACAAGGAAATGCACGAACAGACCGTGCAAATGCTGACCATGGAGCGCGACCTGCACAGCGGCGCGGCCAATGACGAATTTGAACTGCAATACCAGCCACTCTTCAACACGGCGGACTTTACGGTCTGCGGGGTTGAGGCCTTGGTGCGGTGGCGGCATCCGGAGCGGGGCCTCCTCAGCCCGGCGGACTTCCTTGGTGTCGCCGAGGACTGCGGCTTTGTGGCGCAGCTGGATACGATGGTCATCGGCAAGGCGTGCGCGGACATGGCGCGCCTTGTCCAGTCGCCCCATATTCCGGGGGACTTCACCATGCATATCAATATATCCTCATTGCAGTTGCAGAATTCCGGCATCACCACATCCATCGCCGCCTGCCTGCGGGAGTCCGGATTGGCCCCGGAACGCCTGACGCTGGAATTTTCCGAGCACGCGGCTATGTCCGACCCGCCCGCCGCGCTGGAGACCTTCCGCCGCCTCAAACGCCTTGGGGTGAGCATTGCGCTGGACGACTTCGGGACCGGGCAGTCGTCGCTGTCGTACCTGCAACGCTTTCCCATCGATACCGTCAAAGTGGACAGACGCTTCACCAACACCATCTGCACCAGCACCGAGGACCGCCGTACC
>NZ_JBUDSW010000280.1:0-4308 GCF_054921475.1 Desulfobaculum sp.
TGCAGGCGTTGCCGGGCGTAGGGCGAGTGGTCCGCGTGGGCGTGGCTGGCGTGGGGGTGTGATTGCGGCCGTGTGGGTGGTGAGGGGCGTGGCGTATGAAGAGGATTCTTAAGGATGAAATCCTTAAGCCTGCGGAGCACAAGAAGGGTGGCGTTACCGACGTGGTCGTAACGTCAGCTCCCCCAAAAAAATGAACCACTGCACATCTGTACAGGGACGCGTCGTCATTGTGGCGGCGCTTTTTTATTGTGCGCGCCGAACGAGGGGGGCGGAGCACCGGTTGCGCTGCGCGGCGTGCGACGGCGCGTAGCTCGGAACGTCCCCGGTAAAGTTGAGCGAATCCGCGTGGAAGCATCCGGGCGGCTGAGAGGAGGGGAAGAATGGTTCAAGCAGCATGCGAAGGGATTTGCGCGGCGCTTGCGGACGGCCTGCCGGGGCTGCGGGCGGTGGTGGAGTACGGCGCGCAAGGCGATATGGAAGCGCCTCTTGCCGTGGTCCGGCTGACGGACATGGAACACGCCGGAGACCCCGAGGACGGGACGGAGCGCGTGTGGGTGCAGTGCCGCTGGGACGTGTTCCTTGTTGTGGCGAAGGACACTGCCTTGGACGCGGCGCAGTCGCGGCGCGAACTGCGGCAGATGAGCGCGGCGGTGGCTGCTTTGGTCCACGGCAACCGTTTTGGGGTGCAGGCCATGCCTGCGCGGTTTGTGAAGGTTGAGGCGGATGTGCCTGCTCCCGTTGGAACGGATGTCGCCTGTTGGCGCGTGGAATTCGAGCAGGACGTGCCCCTTGGCGAGAGTGTGTGGAGTGGCGAGGGCGTGCCTGTCCAGAGCGTTTTGGTCTCGCATGCGCCCCGCATCGGGCTGGAACATAAAGAGAGCTACACAGAGGTGACCGATGGACTTTCGCGTCTCTGATATGGAGCGGCGGCTTGCGAGCCTTTTGCAGGTCGGCACCGTGGCCGAGGCGGATTATGGCGCGGCGCGGGTGCGCGTCGGCCTTGGCGGGGCCGTGTCGGACTGGTTGCCGTGGCTTACGCTCCGCGCCGGAGGCGACCGGACGTGGTGGGCGCCTGAGGTTGGGGAGCAGGTGATGGTGCTCGCGCCGTCGGGGGATACGTCGCAAGGGGTGGTGCTGGGGAGCATTTTCCAGTCCGCGCATCCCGCGCCTGCGGCGTCGCCGGATGTCGACCGCCATGTCTACGGCGATGGGGCCGTGGTGGAGTACGACCGCAGCGCCCACAGGCTGCGCGCGGTTGTTCCCGGCGACATCGTGGGCGAAGCGGCACAGGACGTAACGGTGCAGGCTGGCGGCGAGGTTAATGTCTCGGCCGGAAGCGCCGTGAAGGTCACCGCGCCGCAGATTACCCTGAGCGGCAATATTTTTCTGAACGGTCCCATGACGCAGGGCGGCGGCTCGGGCGGTGGCAACGCCACCTTGAAGGGCGACCTGCATGCCGATGGCGACATTAGCACGGACGCGGATGTGCGTGCGGCGGTGTCGCTCAATGGACACGTTCATCCATGTCCGCACGGCGGCGAAACTGGAGGACCGAAGTGATGCGCGGTGTTGATGCAAATTCGGGCGGCACGTTGTCCGGTCTGGAGCATTTGCGGCAGTCCGTACGCGACATTCTGACCACGCCTGTGGGCTCGCGCGTGATGCGCCGGGAGTACGGCTCCCGCCTGCCCCGGTTGGTGGACGCGCCGCTGACTGGCGAAACGCTGGTGGAGCTGTACGCCGCCACGGCGGAGGCCCTGGCCCGCTGGGAGCCTCGGCTGCGGGTGGAGCGCGTGAGCGCGCGTGACGCCGGGGCGGGGCACGTGGCGATTGATGTGCAGGGCACCTATCTGCCGGACGGTAAACCCGTGACCATGGAGGGAATCATCATATGAGCGGTTTTTCGGACATTGACCTGTCGCGCCTTGCCGCGCCGCAGGTGGTGCGGGACCTCAGCGCAGAGGACGTACTCGCGGAGATGCTGACGGCATTTAATGCGCGGCACCCGGAGCATACTGCCCTTGTGGAGTCCGACCCGGCCTACAAAATTTTGGAAGTAGCGGCCTACCGCGAAACCTTGCTTCGCCAGCGCGTGAATGATGCGGCCCGCAGTGTGATGCTGGCCTACGCCGTTGGCCGTGACCTTGACCAGCTTGCCGCGTTGGTGCCGCTTCAGCGCAAGATGGTGGACCCCGGCGACCCGGACGCCTATCCGCCCGTGCCGCCGACGTGGGAGGGCGATGATGAGTTTCGCCGCCGTATCCAGCTTGCGCCGGAGGGCTTTAGTGTGGCGGGGCCGGACCGGGCGTATGTGTTCCATGCCCTGACGGTACCGGATGTGCGTGACGCGGCGGTGAGCAGCCCCGCGCCCGGTGAGGTGGTGGTCCACGTGCTGGGCCGTGAGGGCGATGGAACGCCGGACCCTGCCGTGGTGTCTGCGGTGGAGAACGTGCTTGGGGCGGCGGAAACGCGTCCGTTGACGGACCATGTCACCGTGCAGGCGGCGGAGGTGGTGCCTTACGCCGTGCGTGCAACCCTTGCCATTCAGCCCGGCCCCAGTGCTGAGGCTGTGCGCGACGCCGCCCTTGCGGCCATGCAGGCCGTGGCCGAGGCGGGGCACGTGCTTGGCGCGGGGATGCCGCTGTCTAAGGTCTATGCGGCGTTGCAGGTGGAGGGCGTAGCACGTGTGACGCTGGATGAGCCTGCCGCCAATGTCACCTGCGCGGCGCATCAGGCCGCGTATTGCACGGGCGTGGCGTTGGAGGTGGAGCGTGTCTAGGCATCTGCTGCCGCCAAGCGCGACGGCGACGGAACGGGCTCTGTCCGAAGCTGTGGCGCGGCTGTCCGACGTGGGCGTTCCGCTGCGTTCGGTGTGGCGTCCTGATGAGTGCCCGGAGCCGCTGCTTGCTTGGCTTGCGTGGGCGTTGTCCGTGGATGCGTGGGACGAAAGCTGGACCGAGGCGCAAAAGCGCGAGGCCATCCGCGCCGCAGTGTGGGTGCACCGGCATAAGGGCACGCGCGGCGCTGTGGACCGGGCGGTGCGCGCCCTCGGCTACCGGGTGCGAATTCGCGAATGGTGGGAGGAAACCCCACAGGGCGAGCCGTACACATTCGCCATTGAGGTGGAGGTGGATGACCGGGGCGTGGACGCCGACCTCTACGGCATGCTGACGCGAGTGGTGGAGGCGGCGAAGAACACGCGTTCGCACCTTCGTGGTTTTGATGTCGTGAGCGCGGCGCGCGGGAGCGTCCACGCTGGCGGCGCGCTGCAAACCGGCGGAACGTTGCAGGTCTATGCATGGCGTCCGGAGGACGTGACGCAGGAGGCTGCGGTCCATGCCGCAGTGGGGCTGCAAACCTTTTTGGCAATAACAATACAACCCTAGCGAGGAAGAAATGGCCAAGGACTTCTTTGTCATCCTCACCGAGATGGGCCGGGCGAAACTGGCGAATGCCGTGGCGCTTGGACGCACCGTCTCCCTGACGCACTGCGCCGTTGGCGATGGTGCGGGGCAGCAGGTGACACCGGACGCGGCGCAGGATGCGCTGGTCCGTGAGACGTACCGTGCCCAGCTGAATACGCTGGAAACGGACCCGGACAATCCGGCGTACATCGTGGCCGAACTGGTCATCCCGTCCGAGCAGGGCGGCTGGACCATCCGCGAGGCAGGCGTCTTTGACGCTGATGGCGACCTGTTCGCCGTGGGCAACCTGCCCGAAACGTATAAACCGCAGATTGCCGAAGGCTCCGCCGCGGAACTGCGCGTGCGCCTCGTGCTGGAGGTGAGCAACACCGCCGCCGTGGAACTGAAGGTGGACCCGACGGTGGTGCTGGCAAGCCGCAGTTATGTGAACGCGCAGGTCGTGGAAGTCCGCGCCCTGCTGGAAACCCACACCACCCGCACCGACGACCCCCACCACACCATCCCCGAAGGCGGCGAGCCGGGGCAGGTGCTGATGCGCGGGGCGGATGGTGCGCTGTCTTGGGACTCCGTTGCCGGGGTGCCTGTGGGACAGTTGTGTTTCTCCACAACGGACAAACCGCTGCCCGGTACGGTCCCCGTCAACGTGAAGCAGAAGTTTCTGCTGGGCACCTACCCGCAGCTTGAGAAGTGGGTGCGCGAAAGCGGAGCCTTCCTCACCTCGGAAGCAGACTGGGACGCGGAAGCCGAAGCGCAGGAAGGCACGTGCGGCAAGTACTGCCTGACCAAATCGCACCTCATCCTTCCCTGCTATCGCCACTACTTTGCGTCGGCGCAGGATGGCGTTGAAGGCAAGGGTGTTGGTGAGTGGGTTGGTGATGCGATT
>NZ_JBUDSW010000281.1:0-4294 GCF_054921475.1 Desulfobaculum sp.
CTGATAGAGGCCGCGTGTCTGGTACGCAGCACTGGCGTATAAATGGGATCGTTAAGGGCCCGCGGCTCTTAACCAGCTCTGCTATCTTTATCTCTAAGCCCCTTCGCCCTTTCCAGGCCGAACGGACTAAGAGCTAAAGCCGCCGGAGGCATCTTCCTCTCCCATAATCGCTTCGCTTTTTCATCCCTCTGACGATTCCCCCACCTGAATATCTGCAACCAGCGGCAAATGATCGGAGGCGTGCTTGGCTTCTGGGGTGTTGTGGCGGGCGAGATGGCGCAGCCGTCCCGCAGGGGTGACGTGGATGCGGTCGAGGGCGAAGAGGGGGCAGCGTGCGGGGAAGGTGCGGGGGGCTGGGGCGTGCCCGAATGCGAGGCGCAGGCGCCGCCGAAGGGGGCTGAGGGGAAACCAGTCGTTGAGGTCGCCCAGCAGGATGCTGACCTCTGGCGCGCCGCGCTGAAGCAGTGTGTGCAGCTTGGCAAATTGAACGCGACGCTCTCTGGCGCTGAGGCCGAAATGCGTTGCGAAGATGCGCACGGTGCTGGCGAAGGTAAACGTGGCTTCAATGGCGCCGCGCGGTTCGCGCCTGTGGATGGCGAGGGAGTGATGCCGGACGATTTGTGGTTTTTGGCGGCTGAGAAGGGCGTTGCCGTAGCGCGTGTCGGGGCGGAGCATGGTCTGGCCGAAAATGGCGTGATAGCCAAGCTCCTGCGCGAGGTCCGTCAGGGAGCAGGGGACGCCTGCCGCATTTGGGGAGACGACCTCTTGCAGGGCGATAATGTCGGCGTTGAGGGCCGCGATGACGCGGAGAATGCGTTGCGGGTCGGCTGTGTTGTCTGCGCCTTCCCAGCTGTGAATGTTGTAGGTGGCAACGCGCAGATGCTGGGCACTGGGGCTGGTCACGATTGATCCCCGCTTGGCTCGGCGTCGAGGTCGGCTTTGACGCGCCTGAGGCGGCGGCGCAGAAGCATGCCAAGGCCGATGACGAGGGCAATGATGGCGCCCAGCACGCCAAAGGTCATGGGACCGGGGTTGCGGATAGCGTTCATGAGTTGGCCACCGAAGAGCGTCATGCCGATGATGCCGGGAATCATGCCAAGGATGGTGCCGGTAAGGAAGACGCGCCGCTTGATGTGCGATGCTCCGGCAACAAGGTTGATGATGGAGAAGGGTGCCACGGGCAAAATGCGGACGACGACGATGGACGCAAGACCATGCTTGCCCAGCTGCTGGCTGAGGGCGTTGATGCGCGAGCCTGCAAGCTGGCGCACGGAGTCGTGCCCGAGGTATTCGCCAATGGAATAGACCGTGAAGGCGGACAGCAGACACCCGGCGGTGGAGATGGCAAAGGACTCCGCAGGCGAAAAGATGCTGGCGGTGAGGACGATGAGCAGCGTCACCGGGAACATGACGAGACCACCGAAGACGAAGGCCAGCGGCGCAAGCAGCGGCGCGAGGGGCAGCTCGCGAATGTGCGCCGCCCAGTGCAGAAGTGCGTCCGGCGTTACGTAGCGCGAGAGCGGAGTGTACCGCCACAGAATGGCGAGGAGCACGAAGGCGGCGAGCATGGCGCTGAAGGCGAGTATCCGGGCGAAGCTCTTTTGCGAGTTGTCCGGCCCGGAATACTCGTCAAGGATGGAGTCGTACAGCGCTGGGTGCGGGGAGTCCAGCGGGCGCGCAAGCTCTGGGTCCACGGGCAGCGGCGCGGAATACCGGCTCTCCGGCTCGGGAAGCAGGCGGCCCTTGCGCGATTGGAGGGCTTTGACGGCCTCAAGCATGCCGGAGCGTTCTTCCTCGCTGGCGTATTCGTCATCGTTCACGCCAAGATGGTGCGCGATGAGATGGCGGCGCAGGTCCCGAAGCGAGGCGTCGTCCCCGCTGGATTGCCGCAGCGCAAGGTTGCATTCGGAGTCCAGCCCCATGGAGCGGTCGTTGAGGTTGGCGGAGCCGACAGTGACGAAGGCGTCGTCAATCAGCAGCAGCTTGGCGTGGACCTTGACGGAGGTTTGGAAATTTTTGTCCGCATACGGGCAGTAGACGGCGAGGCGGCCGTGTGTGTCCTGCTCGTACAGCGCATCGAAAACGTCGGATTGCAGCGGCTCCATGACCAGCTGCTCCAGAAGTCCCGTGGGCATCTCGTTAATGACGATGAGGATGTCCGGGCCGTTTGCCTCGGCAAGGCGCTTGGCGATGGCGTCGCGGATGCTGGCGGAAGTGAAGTATTGATTCTCAATGTAGATGCGATGCTGGGCCTTGGCGATATTGTCCAGATAGAGCGCTTCAATTTCGCGCCGGGCCCGGCGGCCTTTGTAGGGCGGCAGCGTCAGCGCCATGGCGAGCACATGGTCCCGGAGCGCCGGGGTGACGCTTTCCGGCCACGGGTCGCCAGCGGGTGGCGGCGGCGGGGAAAGGGCTTCCTCTGTGGCCCATAGCCAGCGCTTTCGGGCCATATTGCCCAGCAGTGTCGCCATTTCGTCGTCAACAACCATCTGAATGTCGTGGTAGGGACCGTATTCGTCGCCACCCGGCGTGGTGCGGCGTGGGTCCTGCGGCGGGTGCTCCGGTGTATCCCACCGCGCTCCTGTTACGTCCATGCCGCCCACATAGGCAACCGCGTCGTCAATCACGATGACCTTTTGATGGTGCGACGAACCGACCGGGAGTTCATCGTCGAGGTGAAAGTGGATGTTTTTGTGCGTTTTGCGGGGGAAGTTGACTTCCTGCAGCGGCTCGCGGTCAAAGCTGTAGGGGAGGGGGAAGTCCCATATCAGCACGTGGATGTGTAGGTCCGGGCGCTCTGTGACGACATGGTTGAGGAGTTCGTGCAGGCGCATATCGTCGTCACCACGCAGGCGGATGCGGCTGTCTATGTCCCAGCCGAGAATGATGACGGAGCGCTCCGCCTTGAGGATGGATTCCGCAACGGCCTGATAATAGTCCTGCGCGTCAATGAGAAACGCCGTGCGGTTGCTGCGCGCTGTTGCGGCGTCGGAGGTGGCTGTATCTGGAAGGTCGTGAATCTGCATATGTTCCGTCTTGGGCTGAGGTGGCTTGAGGAGGCGGGCACTGGGCGGGGCGTGATGCCGGTCAGTCCTTGTGCGGCGAGACCTCTACATCTTGCTCCTGCTCCTTCTGCTGCTCCTGTTTTTGTTCGGCAACGGCCTCTACGTGGGCGATTTCGCCGCCAGTGCCGCTGCGCCTGTCATCCAGACTGCGGATGGCTCCGGCGCGGCCATAGACGACAAGCGTATCCGCGGCGCGCAGGGTGGTGGCACCCTTCGGCGTACCAAGGAATGTGCCGTCCGAACGCGTGATGGCAAGCACCACGACGCCTTCGTCCTGCAAGCGGAGTTCGGCAAGGGTGCGGTCCGCCATCCAGTCCTGTTTCTGTACGAAGACCTCGCCAATGGAGTAGTCGCCCGTCAGGTGCAGCAGCGCGGCATAGTCGCGGACGTTAAGCGCCGTATAGCGCTTCATTGCCCGGAAAACGATGCGCGACAGGAGCCTGTCGAACCGTTGGCTGGTGGTCAGCGCCAGTAGTGCGGCAAGGCCAACAATCAGCAGCCCCGCCCGTAGCCACAGCGACCCCGTATTTTGTACATTGATGAAGCCGATAAGCAGCGTAACAATGGCCGTCGCCACACCCGCATTGCCCAGCAGCATAAGCAGGAGCAAAATGCGCCGCCGCACAGGGTGATTGACCACCTTTTCGGACTCCGACGTGGTGAATCCAACGCCAGTAAATGCCGACCGCGCCTGAAATTTCGCGGCCTGACGCGATAGGCCCGTGTGAGTGAGCGCAAGGCTCGCCATGCGCGTGAGGATCATCGATACGATGAGAATAAGCAGTAATGTGGCAATCGCTATCATTGTGTTCCGTTTGTATTGTGTCGTGTTGTAAAGTGTTTCCGCCCTTTTGAGGGGTAATCAAACCATAGGCGAATTGCAGTGCCGTATCAAGGTTGACCGTTTTTCACTGCGCACGTCGCAGTGTTTTGATGTCATTTGCAGCCTTTCATCGTTTGCTCCAAGACAATGAATTTTCTGCGCCGCATGGGTGCTTGTCCTGCACCTGCGTTGGCGTCATGGTCCGCATTCTATCATCGCCTCACCATGCGAAATTGCACCGCTTTGTGCCGCGCCAGAATGCGAGAAAATCGGGCGAAATTCGCTGTTTTGCGTTGACATACCGGGCAAAATTCGCCATTGTCTCCTCAGACGACGCGAGGCGTTGTCTCAAATGCGGAGCCGTAGTTAAGTCGGTTATAACGCTGGCCTGTCACGCCAGAGGCCG
>NZ_JBUDSW010000282.1:0-4289 GCF_054921475.1 Desulfobaculum sp.
AAAGAAATGAAGAAGAAAAGAAAACAAAACGCAACGACTCTGCTCCCTCTCACTGTCGTCCACACGTCATTCGCACGCCTCCATGTTCCTTCTGTTCAAAACATGTTTATCCACCTTAAATACAATGCTTTATTACGAACAAACCGCAACACACCACCTCCGCCTCATCCCCACGCTTGCAGGGGCCGTGTTGCGCGTGTATGCCTGCTGGTGACGGTTTTAGCCCTGTATGTCTCACTATACGAGGAGTTGCCAGATGGATGAGAGCACGAAAAGCTACGAAGAGAGCATTGCTTCCGATATTTTCAATATGATTCAATCCGCCAAAGAAAGCGGGCTGGATGTTGATGATGGTTTTCAGAATGAGCCGTTTTCCACATCGGCCATTGCTGTCCGCTATCTCTTCTACCCCAAACAGCACCTGCTCCAGATTCCCGGCATGCCCCAGAGCCTGCGGAGCAAGATTCAGACGGCGAATATCCTTGCGCAGGTCGAAGTTGACAAGAAAATCGCCGGGATTCATCTGATCTGGGCTTCCCCCAAGCGCTTTGCCGATATCTCCTCCGAGCAGGACGCCCTGGCGTGTATCGACTCCAAAGGGCTGACCGCCTACAAGGACCACGTCGCCGAAGCCCTGCGCGATGACCTCGCCAAAGCAACCGCCGCAGCAGAAGCCGCCTCCAACACCAAACAGTAGCCAAACGCCCGCAGCAAACGGTCATTCGGCAATTTTTTTGAAAATATGGCCAATTTGGACTTGCCAAAGTCCGGCCAGCAAGTTTATACAGCCTTCTCCCGTGCCGAAGTGGTGGAATTGGTAGACACGCTAGGTTCAGGGTCTAGTGAGCGTTCGCTCGTGGGAGTTCGACTCTCCCCTTCGGCACCACCTTTTGGTGCTTCAGGCTTCGGTTCCACCCCGAAGCCTTTTTTTTTGCTCCGCAGGTGTTAGGTCTTAGGTCGCTTGGCCTGAAAGGACGAAGGGCTTTAGAGATAAAGATAGCAGAGCTTCTCAAGGCAATGATGCCCTTGAGTAGCCCCAAACAGCGATTCTCACCGGCCTCGCCAACGCACCAAGCCTCACCCCAATAACTTCCCACCCGCGGGAGCCTCACAGGGGTCCCAGCAGTCCCCTCCACACGCACCCGTCGTGACCGCACTCGGGATTCTCAAGGGCGGAGTCCTTGAGCCATCGGAGATATTCTCTTCTGCCGCGCATTCGCGCCCCCCTCAGCCTCGCCCCATTTCCCTTCTTGTCTTTCCGGGCTTTTTTTCAGCCACGATTTCTTGTGCCCTTTTTCAGGAGTATGATAGCGTTACGCAAACAGTATCCATACTGCACATGGCATAAAACGCACTCTGCCCCGGTGAAGGAGGACTGCAATGCCTGACCTACGCATCTGGAGTGACAGGCAACTTGCTCGCCTGAAAGAGGACATGGACCGCTTGTTCGAGAGTTTTTGCACGGACCTTGGCATTCCGGACATCTCCTGCTTGCATGATGACGGCATGGTTATGCGCAAGAGCCCGGAACGGCTGCTTATAACGTTGCCGCTGCCGGGGTTTTCCATTGAGGACATTGACATCACGCTGACGGGCACGCTGCTTGGCATCTCTGCACACAAGCACACCGGCCAGCACACGACCACGACGCATCGCAAGATGCGCCTGCCGTACGAGGTGGACACTGAGTCGGTAAACGCGTCCTTTGTGGACGGCATTTTGACCGTGACCCTTGTCCGCCGCACTCCCGACACAGCCAAACGCATCACTATTTCCGATTCCTAACCGCCACGGAGGTTCGCATGGCTTCGAAAACGCACTCCCTTCATGTGCCGACCGACCAACTGCGCTGGACCTTGGCGCCCAAATCGCTGCCCTTTTCCTCCACGGCGGACCTTGAGCCGCATCAGGACATTATTGGGCAAAAGCGGGGCGTGGAGGCCTTCCGGTTCGGCATGGGCATGACGAAAAAGGGCTACAATATTTTTGTCACCGGCGCGTCGGGCAGTGGGCGCTTAACCACGGTCAAAAAGCTGCTAAAGGAACTTTCCCGCAAGGACGAGCCGCCGGAGGACCTGTGCTACGTCAACGACTTTAAACGGCAGGAAGCCCCTCTCCTGCTCCAGTTTCAGGCGGGCAAGGGGGCGCAGTTCAAAAAGGCGGTTGAGGAGTTTTTGGACACCCTGAAGCGCGACCTGCCGCAGCTCTTTGAGAGCGAAGAATACATCGCGCGGAAAAACGCCATCCACGAGGCGCACGAAAAAAAGGTCCGTGAGTTCTACAAGGATGTTGAGGACAAGGTGAAGGACACGGACCTTGTGGTCGTGAATATGCAGATGGGCCCGGTCCAGCGCCCGGACATCCTGCCGCTTGTGGACGGCGAACCCAAGCGGCTGGTCGAGCTTGAGGAAATGGTGGAAAATGGCCGCTTCCCCAAAAAGGAATTTGAAAACTTGAAGGAGCGGCGCGCTAAGCTCAAAGAGGAGCTGGACTTCATCGTGCAGCAGGTGCGCGGCCTGCAAAAGGATGTGTCGCGAAAGCATGACGAAGTGGACCGGCTGATGTTCATGACGCTGGCGCAGGACCTGCTGAAGCCCGTGAAGGAAGAATTCCCGGGCGAGAAAGTGGAAGCGTATTGCGAGGCCATGCTGGAACATATGGCCTCACGGCTGGATGAACTGCGCATGATTGGCGCCAAGGCGCCGCAGGGGGCGCCGCCCATTCCGATGATGGCCGCGCCCTCGCCGGACGTGCTGCTGCGCCCGTACAAGGTGAATCTGCTTGTGGATAATAGCGAGCTGGAAGGGCCGCCGGTCATTATCGAATCCTACCCGACCTACCGGAACCTGTTTGGATCCATTGAGCGCATTATGGAACCCGGCGGCGGCTGGCGGACGGACTTTACGAAAATCAAGGCGGGGTCGTTCATCAAGGCCAACGGCGGCTACCTTGTCATCAACCTGCTGGACGCGATTATGGAGCCGGGCGTGTGGCAGACGCTGAAACGCTCGCTCAAGACCGAAGAAATCGAAATCCAAACCTACGACCCGTACTACTTCCTGACGGCAACGGGCCTGAAGCCTGAACCTATTCCCATGAACGTAAAGGTCGTTGTCCTTGGGGACGCGCGCATCTACTCGCTGCTGCGCTACTACGACGAGGACATGGAAAAAATCTTCAAAGTCCGCGCGGATTACGAGTCCTCCATGGACCGCTCCGAGGATACCATCCTACAGGTTGCGCGGTTTATCCGCTCGGAGCAGGAAAAGGAAGGCCTGCGGCACTTCGAGTCCTCCGGCGTGTGCCGCATTATGGAGCAGGCCGTGCGCATGGCGGGACGGCAGGAAAAAATGACCACGGCCTTCCCCGTGCTTGCGGACCTGCTCGCGGAAGCGAACTTCTTTGCGCAGGAGGCTGAGGCAGATAAGGTTGCGGCGGAGCACGTGGACGCGGCGCTCAGCGCCAAAATCTACCGCACCAACCAAATTGAAGAACGCTTGCAGGAAATGATCGACCGCGGCTCCATCTTTGTGGACACCTCGGGAAGAGCTGTGGGGCAGGTCAACGGCCTCGCGGTGTATTCCATGGGCGATTATATGTTCGGCAAACCCTCGCGCATCACGGCGGTAACGTCCCTTGGGCGCGACGGCATTATCAACATCGAGCGGGAAGCCAAACTCTCGGGGCCGACGCACAACAAGGGCATGCTGATCCTGTCCGGGTACCTGCGGCATACCTTTGCGCAGAACAAACCCCTGTCACTCACGGCCTCCATCACCTTCGAACAATCGTATGGCGGCATTGACGGGGACTCGGCGTCCAGCACGGAACTCTACGCCCTGCTCTCCAGCTTGTCGGGCAAGCCCCTGCGGCAGGATATCGCGGTGACCGGTTCCGTGAACCAACGCGGCGAAGTGCAGCCCATTGGCGGCGTGAATGAAAAGATTGAAGGCTTCTACCTATGCTGTAAGCACGCGGGACTGACCGGCGAACAAGGGGTGATGATCCCCCGCGCCAACGTGAAGGACCTGATGCTGCGCCCGGATGTTGTGGAGGCCATCGACAAGGGTGACTTCCACGTCTGGGCCGTTGAGAACATTGACGAAGGCATCGAACTGCTGACGGGCACAAGCGCCGGAAAACGCAAAAAAGACGGCACCTACCCCAAAACCACCATCTACGGCCTTGTGGACGCCAAACTGCGCGAGCTGGCCGAGGAACTGCAAAAATTCGGCAAGGACGACGAAGACAACGGCAAGGGCAAATCCCGCACAAAAAAAGACCCACCC